>JAEYZJ010000279.1 GCA_023430705.1 Pseudomonadota bacterium
CATCAACCCGGCTCCTACCCCGGGCGTGCCGCTGGGGCCGCAGGCCATCGTGTCGGCGCTGCCCGTGTTCGGCGACCTGTTGTCGTGGCGGAAGGCCAAGACGATGTCGCCAGAGTTCTTCCGGACCGCTTCGCCCAGACAGAGCCGAACCCCGACGCGGCCTACGAGCGCTATGTCGTGCCCACCTCGGGCCGGGTCTACTGGGACGGGGTGATCAACCCCATGAAGATCGACTGGGTCGGGCAGGACAGGGCTCCGCTCCTGCTCATCGGCGGCGGCAAGGACCTGATCGCGGACGCGTCGATGACCGAGGCGATCTACCGCCAGCAGAAGAAGGCAGGGTCGACGACCGAGCTCAAGATCTTCGACGACCGCTCACACTGGACGCTGATGGACGAGGGCTGGGAGGCGGTCGCCGACCTCGCCCTGAACTGGGCCGCCGAACATGGCGGCAAGACGCTGGCCGCCTGAACATGAGCGGCGCCGCACGCCCGGCGGGGGCGCTCAACCGACGGGCCGGCACCCTGCTGGCGGCCCGTCCTGCCGCGCTCGCGGGTCACATTGTGATGCCGCCGTCGGCAATGAAGCTGGTGCCGGTGGCATAGGCGCTCTCGTCGCTGGCCAGATAGACGCACAGATGCGCGATTTCCTCGGGCCGGGCCATGCGGCCCATGGGCTGGCGGGCGATGAAGGTCTTCCAGACTTCGTCGTGGTCGCCGAGGGCATGGGCGCGCTCGTGCAGGGAGGGCGAGTCGACGCTGCCGGGGCAGAGGGCGTTCGCCCGGATGCCGTTGCCCATGTAGTCGAAGGCCACCGACTTGGTGAAGCCGATCACGGCGGCCTTGGAGGCCATATAGGCGACCCGGTTGGGCACGGCCTTCAGCGAACTCGCCACCGAGGCGACGTTGATGATCGAGGCGCCGCCCTGGGCGATGAAGGCAGGCAGGAAGGCCTGGGTCAGCACGAACATCGGCGTCACGTTGATGTCGAAGCTGAGCTGCCACTCGTCGAGCGTGGTCGTGCCGAGCATGCCCTGATGCACCCAGCCGGCGCCGTTGTAGAGCACGTTGACGCCGCGATGCCGGGCCGCCGCCTCGCGCAGCGCCAGATGATCGGTGACGTCGAGCGCATAGGTCTCGTGGCCGGGGGAGATGGCGGCAAGTTCCTCGCCCTTCAGCGCAATGCCGGTGGCATCGCGGTCGGTCGCGATGACCCGGGCGCCTTCGCGCGCGAAGGCCGTGGCGGCGGCGCCGCCGATGCCGGCCGCAGCCGCTGTCATGAACACGGTCTTGCCCGCTAGCCGACCCATTTTCCCATTCCCCCCAAGACTTTGGTTGCGGGCCATGGGCCCGTCATTGTTCCAACGCGTCCCATTCGCTACCATGGCAGTCAAGGGAGAGTTCAGTCGCATATGGTCGAGGATCTGAGCTGGGAGGCGCTGCTTCCCCCGATGTTTGCCGCCGCCGGGATCGCAGCAGCCGGGCTCGACATCGCGCCGCTCACGGGAGGGGTTTCGTCCGACATCGTGCGGGTGACGCTGGCCGACGGCCGGCAGTTCGCGGCCAAGCGCGCGCTGCCGCAGCTGAAGGTCGCGACCGAATGGCAGGCGCCGGTCGAGCGCAACCGCTACGAAGTCGCCTGGCTGCGGCGGGCGAACGCGATCGTCCCGGGGGCGGCGCCCGCAGTGATCGGCGAAGACCGAACGCACGGCATCGTGCTGCTCGAGTACCTGGCGCCGGAAGATTACACGTTATGGAAGGCCGATCTCCTCGCCGGGCACGCCGATCCGCGCGTGCCGGTCGGGGTCGCCGGGGCACTGGGCCGCATCCACGCGGCGACGTTGCACGATGCGAGCGCCGCGGCCGAGTTCGATACCGATGCGCTGTTCGACGCGCTGCGGCTCGACCCCTACCTGCGCCACACGGCGAGCCGTCATCCGGGGCTGAGGGAACGGATTCTCGCGGTGCTCGCAACCACCGCAAGCACCCGGATGGCGCTGGTCCACGGCGATGTCAGCCCCAAGAACATCCTCGTCAGCCGGCAGGACGGCCATCCGGTGCTGCTCGACGCCGAGTGCGCCTGGTACGGCGATCCCGCTTTCGACGCCGCCTTCTGCCTCAACCACCTGGTGCTGAAGTCCATCCATCTGCCCGCGCTCGGCAACGCCCTGGTCGGGCAGGCGCGGGATTTCGCCGCGACCTGGCTGGCGCATTTTCCGGCGGCCGAGAGGCCGGGGCTCGAGGGGCGGACGGCGGCGCTGCTTGCCTGCCTGATGCTGGCGCGGGTCGATGGCAAGTCGCCGGTCGAGTACCTCACCGAGGCGTCGCGCCAGATTGTGCGCGAGCACGCCATCCCGCTGATCCGGGCTCCGGCGCCTGATCTCGGCCATCTCTTCGCCAGCCTCCGTTCACCCGAGTAGTTCCGCCATGCCAATCATCCAGTCCGTCCTCGGCCGCCAGGTTTGGGATTCCCGTGGGCGTCCAACCGTGGAGGTGGAGGTCACGCTCGAGAGCGGGGCGAGCGGGCGCGCCATCGCCCCGTCCGGAGCCTCGACCGGCAGCCGCGAGGCGCTCGACCGGCGCGACGGGGGCAGCCGGCTCGGCGGCTACGGGGTCAACGGCGCACTGGCCGCGGTCAACGGCGAGATCGCCGCGCGGCTGAGGGGCATGGAGGCGGCCGACCAGGCGGGCATCGACGCGGCGCTGATCGCGCTCGACGCCACGCCGCAGAAGATGCGGCTCGGCGGCAACGCCATCGTCGCGACCTCCTCGGCCGTCGCCTGGGCCGCGGCGGCGGAGCAGCGCGTGCCGCTCTGGCAGCACCTGAGGCAGCTGGCCGGGCTCGATCCGGCGATCCGGCATATCCCGGCGCCGATGATCCAGATCTTCGGCGGCGGGCGGCATGCGGGAAACCGCGTCGACATCCAGGATTTCCTTGTCCTCGCCATCGGCGCAACGAGCTTTGCCGAGGCGACCGAACAGATCGCCGAGGTCTACATGGCCGCGGCCGGGGCCATGGCGCAGGCCGGCAAGCTCAACGGCGTGGCCGACGAGGGCGGGGTGTGGCCGGATTTCACCGCCAACGAGGAGGGCCTGGAACTGCTGACCCGTGCCATCGAGGCGGCGGGTTTCGCGCCGGGCACCGACATCGGCATCGCCCTCGACGTGGCGGCGACCTCGTTTCATTCGCAGGGCGCCTACCGGCTGGCGCTCGAGGGGCGGAACCTCGGTACCCTCGAGATGATCGACCTGCTCGAGGGCTGGGTGCGGGCCTATCCGATCGTCTCGCTCGAGGACCCGCTGGCCGAAGATGACGACGAAGGCTTCGCCGAGATCACGCGGCGGCTGGGCAAGTCCATCCAGATCATCGGGGACGACTACCTCACGACTTCGGCCGAGCGCATCGGCCATGCCGCCGGGATCGGGGCGTGCAACGCGGTGCTGCTCAAGTCGAACCAGTGCGGCACGCTGACCGAACTGATCGCGGCGGGCGCCGCGGCCAAGGCGCTCGGATGGAACACGATCCAGTCCGGACGGTCCGGCGAAAGCGAGGACGTGACGCTCAGTCACCTCGCCGTGGGGCTGCTTTCGGACCAGATAAAGGTGGGCTCCATGACCCGTTCGGAGCGCACTGCGAAGTGGAATGAAGTGATCCGCATCGAAACGAACTTGCCAAGCCCGCATTATTGGAGTTTCAACATACCGTAAATTTGTACGATTATTCGTTATTGGGGGGCTGCTTGACGTCCGACAGAAAAGGCAGGCGCAGCAAGCGCGCTGTTCGGGTCGAGGATGTAGCGCGGGTGGCCGGGGTCTCCCCGATTACGGTTTCGCGGGCGCTGTCCTACCCCGAGAAGGTGAAGGAGGAGACGCGGCAGCGCATCCTCGCGGCGGTGGCGGAGACGGGCTACGTCGTCAACCACTTCGCCTCGTCGCTGCGTTCGGGCCGCTCGACCATCGTCACCGTGTTCGTCTCGAACCTCTCCAATCCGCACTTCGCCACCTCGATGCAGGGCATCATCGATGTGTTCGAGGGCAGCAACTTCCACCTGATGTTCGCCCAGATCGGGTATTCGGAAAATACCGAGATCGAGGTGGTGAACGGGGCGCTGCCGTTTCGCCCGGCCGGGGTGATCTTCACCGGCGTGGTGCGCGCCGAGGCGACGCGCGAGGCGCTGGCGGGGCTCGACATCCCGGTCATCGAGATGTGGGGCCACCGCGACGATCCCATCGACATGCTGGTGGGCTTTTCCAATGCCGATGGCGGGCGACTGATGGGCCGGCATTTCGGCCAGCGCGGCTTCCGCCGCATCGCCTATTGCGGGCATACGCTGGAGCGGGGGGCCGAACGGCTCGTCGGTTTTCGCGAGGGGCTCGCCGAGGCAGGGGCTGAACTGCGCGCCGTCCATCCGATGGAGGGCACGCGCAGCATCATGGACGGGATGCAGGCCTTCGACGACATCCTCGAGCAGCTGCCCGAGTGCGACGCCATCTTCTTCGGCACCGACATCCTTGCCATCGGCGCGATCCTGAGGGCCAACGAACGGGGGATCGAGGTGCCCGGCCAGGTCGCGGTCGCCGGGTTCGGCGGGCTCGACTTCACCGCCCATGTCCGTCCCGGCCTCACCACACTCAGCATCGAGGGCTACGAGATGGGGCAGAACGCCGGCACCATGATGCTGGCGCGGCTCAGGGGCGATGCGGTGGACCGGCCGATCTTCGACTATCCCATCACGCTGATCGAGCGCGCGAGCACGGCGCGCTGAGGCCTTTGCCGCGGCCATTGCAACGGCAATTGGTGCTGACTATCATCGGGATCGGTACGGTCCTCCCTCATCGAAGGAATGCCTGCCCAAGCCGCCCGGTTTGGGCTAAAGGATCGTCCGGCACAGTCTTGAGGAGATTACTATGAGTTCGGGTAACGGCGAGACCACCACGGGCAAGAAGCTCAGGTCCCGCGCCTGGTTTGATAATCCGGAAAACCCGGACATGACGGCGCTCTATCTCGAGCGCTACCTCAACTACGGCATCTCCCGCGAAGAGCTGCAATCGGGCAAGCCGATCATCGGCATCGCCCAGACGGGCTCGGATATTTCCCCGTGCAACCGCCACCACCTCGAGCTCGCCAAGCGCGTGCGCGAAGGCATCCGCGACGCCGGCGGCATCGCGCTCGAGTTCCCGGTCCACCCGATCCAGGAAACGGGCAAGCGCCCGACCGCCGGCCTTGATCGCAACCTCGCCTATCTCAGCCTCGTCGAAGTGCTGTACGGCTACCCGCTCGACGGCGTGGTGCTGACCATCGGCTGCGACAAGACCACGCCGGCCATGCTCATGGGCGCGGCCACGGTGAACATCCCGGCGATCGCGCTGTCGGTCGGCCCGATGCTCAACGGCTGGTTCCGCGGCGAGCGTACCGGATCGGGCACGATCGTGTGGAAGGCGCGCCAGATGATGGCGGCCGGTGAGATCGGCTATGAGCAGTTCATCGAGCTGGTGGCCTCGTCCGCCCCCTCGACCGGCTACTGCAACACCATGGGCACGGCCTCGACCATGAACTCGCTGGCCGAGTCGCTCGGCATGCAGCTGCCCGGCTCCGCCGCGATTCCGGCGCCCTACCGCGACCGGCAGGAAATGGCCTGGCGCACCGGCAAGCGCATCGTCGAGATGGTGCACGAGGACCTCAAGCCCTCGGACATCCTGACCAAGGACAACTTCATCAACACGATCGTCGTCAACTCGGCGATCGGCGGCTCGACCAACGCACCGATCCACATCAACGCCATCGCGCGGCACATCGGCGTCGAGCTCGACATCGACGACTGGCAGAAGCACGGCCACAAGGTGCCGCTGCTGGTCAACATGCAGCCGGCGGGCGAGTACCTGGGCGAAGACTACTACCATGCCGGCGGCGTGCCGGCGGTGGTCAACGAACTGATGAAGCAGGGCCTCATCCGCGAGAACGCCCCGACCGTGAACGGCAAGTCGATCGGCGAGAACTGCCGCAGCACGCCGATCCAGGACGACAAGGTCATCCGCAGCTTCGACAACCCGATGAAGGGTGAAGCCGGTTTCCTCGTGCTGCGCGGCAACCTGTTCGACAACGCCATCATGAAGACCTCGGTGATCTCGGAGGAGTTCAAGGAGCGCTATCTTTCGGATCCCGCTTCGCCGAACGCCTTCGAAGGCAAGGCCGTGGTGTTCGACGGTCCGGAAGACTACCACCACCGGATCGACGATCCCTCGCTCGCCATCGACGAGCATACGCTGCTGTTCATGCGCGGCGCCGGCCCGATCGGCTATCCGGGCGCGGCGGAAGTCGTGAACATGCGGCCGCCCGACTATCTCATCAAGAAGGGCATCACCGCGCTCGCCTGCATCGGTGACGGGCGCCAGTCGGGGACGTCGGGCTCGCCCTCGATCCTCAACGCCTCGCCCGAGGCGGCGGCCGGCGGCAACCTCGCCATCCTGAGGACCGGCGACCGGGTGCGCATCGACCTCAATACGGGTTCGGCCGACATCCTCATCTCCGATGAGGAAATCGAGCAGCGCAGGGCCGAACTGCACGCGCAGGGCGGCTACAAGTATCCGGCGCACCAGACCCCGTGGCAGGAAATCCAGCGCGGGCTGGTCGACCAGCTCGGCGCGGGCGGCGTGCTGAAGCCGGCCGTCAACTACCAGCGGCTGGCACAGACGGCGGGCCTGCCCCGCGACAACCACTAGGCGAATGCAAGAAAGGGCCGGTCATACCGGCCCTTTTTACTTGCGCCGGCGCCGCCGATGAGCCAACAAGCCGCCGCAATGTTTGACGAATTGGTGGGTACGGGCGCACTATCGAGGGCGCTCCAGGCGGGTGAGGGCTCGATGTCGGATATTCTGGACTACTGCAAGGGGCGCGAGATCCGCACGTTCCGCGCCGGCCATGTGCTGATCCGGGAGGGCGGACAGGAGAGCAAGCTGTTCGTGCTGGTCGACGGACAGGTCGAGGTCCTGCGCAAGGATACCCAGGTCAGCTATATCGACGAGCCCGGCTCGATCTTCGGCGAGATGGCGGTGCTGCTCGACATGCCCTCGAGCGCCACGGTCAAGGCCCTGTCGACAGTGAAGGCCTACGAGATCGACGATGCGC
The DNA here is from genome assembly GCA_023430705.1 of Pseudomonadota bacterium. Classification (GTDB taxonomy): domain Bacteria; phylum Pseudomonadota; class Alphaproteobacteria; order Rhizobiales; family Devosiaceae; genus Devosia_A. The sequence goes on from JAEYZJ010000279.1 coordinate 7,126, forward strand.
TGGGCTTTCTGGGCAGCCAGCCGGAGATCGCGCTCTATGTCGGTACGCTGCTGGCGCGGCGGCTCTACTACACGACGTCCTTTCTCGTCGACCTGCAGCAGCAGTCGCAGGGCAAGCGCGAGGACCTCGACCTCGTCGACAAGATTCTCGCCCAGCTGGTCGAGCCGAGAAGCGCCTGACGGCCCTGGCCGCAGCGCTACGTCATGCCCCGGCTGGCCAGCACGGCGTAGATAATTGCGGCGTAGGTGAGTTGGTGGAAGATCTGGTCGATGCCGTGCAGGGTCCAGAAGCGGCGGGGCTGGCTGTCGACGTGGACGCCGCGCGAGTAGGCGATCTTGGCGAAGTCGAGCACGTAATGGACAACAAACTCGGCCAGGGCGAGTGCCGCGAGCCAGGGGAGGGGCGTTGTGGCGAGAAGGAGCACCAGCGCGGTGAGAAGGGCGTGCAGGGCCGCGTGCGCATAGCCACCCCACTGGCGCAGGTTGCCCTTGCCGTTCAGGATCCAGGCCGGCTGCAGGAAGTAGTCGGCGATGTAGTGCTTCAGTTCCAGCCCGAGGAACAGTAGAAAAAACAGTGTGACCATTCGGTCTTGTCCTTGCGAGGCGGCGCCCCCGCTGGCCCGCGCCGGACGTTTGCCGGCAGGGGATGCTGGCAAGCCGCAAGGCCTGAGGCAAGTACAGAGTTGTGCCCCATGCGGGCCTGAAAGCCCCCCCTGTTCATGCCGCGTTCAGGCCGCGCATGGCAGCAGGTCGGCGGCCCGATAAGTGCTCTTGGAGGAGCCATGCGCAGGTTGCTCAACACGATCCTTGCCGTGCTGCTCGTCGCGTTGCCGCTCCCCGGGCTCGCCGCTTCGGGCACGGCCATGGGCGTCCGGCCCGCCGCGGCGCTCGAGCAGGAGGGCGCGACGAAGACCCTCATCGTCGGCAGCGACGTGTTCATCGGGGATCGCATTGTCACCGATGGCCGCGGGCTGGTGCAGATCCGCTTTGCCGACCGGACCGAACTGGTCGTGGGGCCGCATTCCTCGCTCGTGATCGAGGACTACCTGCTGCGCGAGGACGGCTCGAGCGGCAAGGTCGTCATCAATGTGCTGAGCGGCACGTTCCGTTTCGCCACGGGCCGGGCGCCGAAGGACCAGTACGAGATCCGGACGCCGACCGGCACGATCGGGGTGCGCGGCACGGCCTTCGACGGCAACGTCAAGGCCGACCACAGCTCGTTCCTGCTCTACCACGGCGAGGTGGTGCTCTGTAACAACGCGGGCCGGTGCGTCACCATCTCGGACACCTGCGATATCGGCATGTTCGATACGGCGGAGGCGCGCCTGCTCGGCAATGCGGTGGACCTGACGGGCCCCGACCGGGTCTCGATGCGGACGATGTTCCCGTGGGCGGTGTCGGAGGGGGACCTGCTCGGGGCGTTCCGGGTGGAAGGGGCGCGGGAGTGCCTCAACCGGGCCGTGCTCAACACCGTGCCGCCCAGCCTTGCGCCGGGCCAGGACAGCCGCCCGCGACAGCGCGGGAAGGACTAGGACACCCGATGCTGCGCCGCCTGCTTCCCATCCTTGGCGGCCTCGTCGTTGTCCTGCTGCTGACGCTGCTGCGCGTCTCCGATCCCTACCCGGTACAGGTCATGCGCGAGATCGCGTTCGACTTCTACCAGCGGCTGCACCCGAGGCCGCAGGCCGAGTTGCCGGTCCATGTGGTCGACATCGACGAACGCTCGCTCGCGGCGCTGGGGCAGTGGCCGTGGCCGCGCGACCGGCTGGCCACCCTAACCGACCGCCTCACCGAAATGGGTGCGGCGGCCATCGGCTTCGATATCCTTTTTGCCGAACCCGACCGCATGTCGCCCAGCCGGATCGCGGAGACGCTGCCGGGCGTCGATGCGGCGGGCCTGCCTGACAATGACCGGATCTTTGCCGATGCGCTGACGCGCTCGCCGTCGATCCTTGGCTTCTCCAGCACCCCGTCAGGCCAGCCGATGGACGGCAGCCCGAGGGGCGGGTTCGCCATCTCCGGGCCGGATCCAAGCGCGGGGCTGCCCCTGCTGCAGGGGGCCGCGGTGCCGATCCCGCTGCTGCGCGATGCGGCGCCGGGCCTCGCCGCCCTCAGCCTCAACGCCGAACTCTCGACCAGCGCGGTGCGGCGCCTGCCGATGCTGTGGAGCAACGGCAGCGCCATCTTTCCGACGCTCTCGGTCGAGGCGCTGCGGCTGGCGCTCGGGACCGGGACAGTGGTGGTGCTCGGCGATACCGCCGCCGAGGGCTATGTCGAGGGCCTGCGGATCGGCGAGTTCACGGTGCCGCTGACCGCGGAGGGAGACCTCTGGCTCTACTACAGCCGCCCCGACCCCGACCTGCTGCTGTCGGCCGCTGACATTCTCTCGCCCGCTTACCGCCAGTTCGCGGACCGAGTGGCGGGCAACATCATCCTCGTCGGGACCTCGGCCTCGGGTCTGCTCGACCTTCACAACACGGTGCTGGGCGACAACGTGCCGGGCGTCACGGTGCATGCGCAGGCCGTCGAGCAGATTCTCTCGGGGGCGTTCCTCGTCCGGCCGGACTGGGTGATCGGGCTCGAGATCGTGGGCTTCTTCGCGCTCGGGGCGCTGCTCGTCGTCATCGTGCTGCAGCTGGGGCCGGTGGCCGGGCTCGCGGCGGGCGCGGCCTGCATGGCGAGCGCGATCGGGTTCTCGTGGTGGATGTTCGTCTCGCACGGAGCGATGCTCGATCCGAGCTACGCCCTGGTCGGGTTGACGCTGCTCTACCTCGCGCTGGTCTTCTTCCGCTTCCTCACCACCGAACGGGCCAAGCGGCAGATTCGCCGCGCCTTCGGCTACTACGTCGCGCCCTCGCTGCTGCAGGAGATCGAAAGGAACGGCGACAAGCTCAAGCTGGGCGGCGACATCCGGCGCATCACCGTGCTGTTCTCCGACATGCGCGGCTTCACCTCGCTGAGCGAGACAACCGAGCCGGGCCGCATCCTTGCCATTCTCAACACGCTGTTCGGGGCCCTGGGGCACGAAATCGTGGTGCGCCTCGGCACGATCGACAAGTTCATCGGCGATGCGATCATGGCGTTCTGGAATGCG
>JAEYZJ010000353.1 GCA_023430705.1 Pseudomonadota bacterium
GTGAAGTTGTGCTCGGCGAGCCAGCCCAGGAAATGCATGGCCTCGGCGATCTGGGCCGGCGGGGCCTTGGGTGCGTGCGCGTGCCAGTCGGCCATCGCGCGCTGCACGCGGGCGAGCATCGGCCGCCAGCCGGCGACGGCGCGGCCGACGTCCGTCAGGGTGTCGTCGATCTCGCCATGCATCGCCTCGCGCTGCACGAGGTCGGCGAGCGGATCGATCTCGACGTGGAGGAAGCTCTCGAGCCGGCTGCCCGGGCCGGGATGCTCGAGCACGCGATAGGTCGCCGGATCGAACTTGAGGATCGGGTGCGAGAGCGAGCGGACGACGCCGCCGCGCGCGCGGATGGCGGCCAGCACGCTGTCGACGATGAACGGCATGTCGGCGGAAAAGACCTCGATCGTCTCGGGCTCGCCCGGCTTGCCGGGCGGATCGACATAGACGTTGTGGCTGGCGAGTTCGCGCTGGCCCAGCCGCCCGTAGGAGCGGCGGAATATGGCCTCGAGCTCGTCGGGGCCGCGGGTGCCGAAATCCTCGGGGTCGGTGGCCTCGGCGACTGCCCGGAGGAAGCGGGCAAAGCCCGGCTCGGAACTGAGATAGCTGTCGGCCCGCGTGATCAGGGCCGCACGTCGGTCGAGCAACGACACTTCGTTCATCCCAGTCCCCCCGGACCCTCTGCGACGCAGACTATAGCCGATCCGGGCAAATCGCATGTCGTTTTCGCACCGTGGCCCGCGACGACTGGACGCCTCGACCCCAGGCCGGCTTGACCGGTATGGCAGCCGCGGCTTAGAACGCCCCGTTACTCCTCAACCCGAGCTGGAAACTCACGAAAAATGGCCGGCAGAACTCTGTACGATAAGATCTGGGACGATCACCTTGTTGCCAACAACGAGGATGGGACCAGCCTTATTTACATTGATCGCCACCTCGTCCACGAGGTCACGAGCCCGCAGGCCTTCGAGGGGCTGCGGCTGAACGGCCGCAAGGTCCGCGCGCCCGAGCGCACCCTGGCTGTGGTCGATCACAACGTGCCGACGACCGACCGTTCGCTGCCCAATCCGGACCCGGAGAGCGCGATCCAGATCGAGACGCTGGCCGAGAACACGCGTGACTTCGGCATCGAGTATTACGATCCCTTCGACAAGCGTCAGGGCATCGTGCACATCGTCGGTCCCGAGCAGGGCTTCACGCTGCCGGGCATGACCATCGTGTGCGGCGACAGCCATACCTCGACGCACGGTGCGTTCGGCGCGCTGGCGCACGGCATCGGCACGTCCGAGGTCGAGCATGTGCTGGCCACACAGACGCTGATCCAGCAGAAGGCCAAGAACATGCTGGTGCGCGTCGACGGCCAGCTGCCGCCCGGCGTCACCGCCAAGGACATCATCCTCGCCATCATCGGCGAGATCGGCACCGCTGGCGGTACCGGCCACGTGATCGAGTTCGCCGGCGAAGCCATCCGCTCGCTGTCGATGGAAGGCCGCATGACCATCTGCAACATGACCATCGAGGGCGGTGCCCGCGCTGGCCTGATCGCGCCGGACGAAAAGACCTTCGAATACGTCAAGGGCCGCCCGCGCGCGCCCAAGGGCGAAGCGTTCGACATGGCGCTCGAATACTGGAAGACGCTCTATTCCGACGATGACGCGCATTACGACAAGGTCGTGGTGCTCGATGCCGCGAAGCTCCCGCCGATCGTCAGCTGGGGGTCCTCCCCCGAGGACGTGATTTCCGTCACCGGCGTCGTCCCCAATCCGGACGAGATCCAGGACGAGAACAAGCGTGCTTCGAAGTGGCGTGCGCTCGAATATATGGGCCTCAAGCCCGGCACCCCGATCACCGATATCTCGATCGAGCGTGTCTTCCTCGGCTCGTGCACCAATGGCCGCATCGAGGATCTGCGCGCCGCCGCCAAGGTGGTTGCCGGCCGCAAGGTCGCGGCGGGCGTCAGCGCCATGGTCGTGCCGGGGTCGGGCCTCGTCAAGGAACAGGCCGAGGCCGAGGGCCTCGACGTGATCTTCAAGGACGCCGGCTTCGAGTGGCGCGAGCCGGGCTGCTCGATGTGCCTCGCGATGAACCCGGACAAGCTCAAGCCGCAGGAGCGCTGCGCCTCGACCAGCAACCGCAACTTCGAGGGACGGCAGGGCTTCAAGGGCCGCACGCACCTCGTCTCGCCGGCCATGGCGGCGGCGGCGGCAGTGACCGGCCACTTCGTCGACATCCGCGAGTGGCAGTGACCGACTGGGCGGATCGCGCCGCCCCTTCGCTCGACGACTTCGAACAGATGGCAGCGGCCGCCTTTGCGGCCCTGCCGGCCGAGTTCCGCGAGCTCGCCGGCAACGTGCCCTGCCAGGTGGCGGATTTCCCCGACGAGGAAACGATCCGGGAGATGGAACTCGAGAGCGAGTTCGACATCCTCGGCCTCTTCCGCGGCATCGGCTTGCCGCAGGGCGGCGCTACCCCGTTCACCGGCCAGATGCCCAACATGGTGTGGCTCTACCGCCGGCCCATCCTCGACTACTGGGCCGAGAGCGAAACCGGCGAAACGCTGGGCGAAATCATCACGCACGTCCTCGTGCACGAGATCGGCCACCACTTCGGCTTCTCGGACGAGGACATGGAAGCCATCGAAGCCGCCGCCGAGCGGGAGTAGCAGCTCAACTTTCCAGCGCGTGGCGCAGGACTACAGCCCGCCCATCCTGCAGATCAGGTTCCACTCGGCCTCGGTGACCGGCGACACCGACAGGCGCGACAGCTTCACCAGCGCCATGTCGGCCAGTTCCGGCGTCCGCTTGATCGTCTCGAGCGTCACGGGCCTCGGGAGCGGCCTCACCGGCATCATGTCGACGCACTCCCAGACGACCTGTCCCTTGTCGTTGGGTTCGGCGGTGGAGTCGGGGTGGGCGAGCGCCACCACCTCCATGATGCCGACGATCTCCTTGCCGATGTTGGAGTGGTAGAAGAAGGCCTGGTCGCCCAGCTTCATGGCCTTCATGTTGTTGCGCGCGGTGTAGTTGCGCACGCTGTGCCACTCCTCGGGAACGCCGCGCGCCACCACGTCGTCCCACGAATTGACGTTCGGCTCCGACTTCATCAGCCAGTAAGCCATGCCTACCTCCCGGCGGACTTGTTGATGGTGAGGGCCCAGCGGCTGATCTCGTAGTTCTCGAACACGCCGTGCCGGATGAAGGGGTCCTGCTCGAACACCTGCGTCGCCGTGGCGAGATCGGGCGCCTCGATGACCATGAAGCTGCCGGTGGCCTTGCCTTCCTCGGTCTGGAACGGGCCGGCCAGCACCAGCCTGTCGCCCAGCTCGTCGAGGTGCTTGAGGTGCTCGGGACGGACCGCCATGCGGTGCTCGAGGCCGTTCGGCTTGTCGGTGGCGATGATCGAATAGAGCGGCATCGTGTTCTTATTCCCTCTTGAGCGGCCGCGACATGAGCCCGGCGACGATATCGTTGATCGAGGTATCACCCTCGAGCAGCAGGTTTACCGCATCGATCAGCGGGGCGTCGATGCGCAGTTGGTCGGCGAGCTCCTTGGCGACGGGTGCGGTCAGCACCCCTTCGGCCAGTTCGCCGCCGGGGCGGGTGCCCCGTCCCAGGCTGATGCCGTAGCGGTAGTTGCGCGACTGGGTCGAGGTGCAGCTCAGCGTCAGGTCGCCCAGCCCGGCGAGGCCGGTGAGCGTCGTGGCGCTGCCGCCCAGCCCCACGACGAGGCGGGTAAGTTCGGCAAAGGCGCGGGCCAGCAGGGCAGAGCGGGCCGAAGCGCCGAGCCCGGCGCCTTCGACGGCGCCGCAGGCCACGGCATAGACATTCTTCAGGGCGCCCGCGATCTCGACGCCGATGCGGTCGTCGGCGGCATAGAGGCGGAAGCTCGGACCGGCGAGCGCCGCCGCTACTGCCGACGTGAGGTCGGCGTCGTCGCCGGCCAGCGTCACCGCCGTGGGCCGCCCGGCCGCGACGTCGGCGGCAAAGCTCGGGCCGGAGAGGACGAAGGGCGTGGCGTCGGGCACGATCTCGGCGAGGATTTCGCTCTGGCGCTTGAGGCTCTGGTGCTCGAGGCCCTTGGCGGTGAGCACCACGATCCGGCCCCTGAGCGCGGCGGCGTGCCGGCGCAGCACCTCGCGGCTGGCCTGGGCCGGCACGGCAAGAATGACGATGTCCGCCTCGGGCACCCGGTCCGAGGCGGTGACAGCGGGGAGCAGCGTCACGCCCGGCAGGTTCACCGAGTTGCCGTGCCACTCGTTGATCTCGCCGATGATGGTGGGGTCGCGCCCGACGAGGGTCACCTGCCGCCCGGCCATGGCTGCGGCCTGGGCCAGCGCCGTGCCCCAGGCACCGGCTCCGATGATGGCGACGCGCTCAAGCCGCATGGTCGAGACCCATGTCGGCGCTGTCGAGCGGCCAGCGCGCCTTGGCCGGGATGTCGAGCGTATCGGTCGAACCGAGCGCCAGCCGCTCAGCGCCGGCCCAGGCGACCATGGCGCCGTTGTCGGTGCAGAGCGGGATTGGGGGGATGATCAGCTCCGCCCCGCTCGCGGCGGCGACCTCGCGCAGCGCCGCGCCGATCGCCTGGTTGGCGGCAACGCCTCCGGCGACGACGAGGCGCAGGGGCTGGCCGGGCAGTTCCACGGCATATCTCGCCAGCGCGGCCCGGGCCCGCGTCGCGACGATCTCGGCGACGGTGCGCTGGAAGCTGGCGCAGATGTCGGCGACGTCCGCGTCGGTCAGCGGCGCGTGCTTTTCCGCCGCCAGCCGCACCGCCGTCTTCAGGCCCGAAAATGAGAAGTCGAGCCGGTCCTCGCGCAGCAGCGGCCGCGGGAAGCGGAACCGGTCCGCGTTGCCCGCCACCGCCAGTCGTTCGACCTGCGGGCCGCCGGGATTGCCGAGGCCGAGGAGTTTGGCCACCTTGTCGAAGGCCTCCCCGAGCGCATCGTCGATGGTCGTGCCCCAGCGCTCGTAGTCGCCGACGCCGCGCACCAGCACGAACTGGCTGTGCCCGCCAGAGACGAGCAGCATCAGGTAGGGGAACGGGACCCCGTCGGTCAGCCGCGCCGTGAGGGCATGGCCCTCGAGGTGGTTGACCGCGACCAGCGGCTTGCCGAGCGCGGCGGCGATCGCCTTGGCCGTGGTCAGCCCCACCAGCACGCCGCCGATCAGGCCGGGGCCGGCCGTCGCCGCTACCGCGTCGATGTCGCTGAGCTTCATGCCGGCCGCGTCCACCGCTCTCGCGATGATGTGGTCGAGGTGGCTGACATGGGCGCGGGCGGCGAGCTCGGGGACGACGCCGCCATAGGGGGCATGCTCGTCCAGCTGGCTGCGCACGATATTGGAGAGAATGGTGCCACGGCCGTCCGCGTCGCGCTCGACAATCGAGGCGGCGGTTTCGTCGCAGCTGGTTTCGATGCCGAGGACTTTCATCAACCTTGTCCGGGTTCCATGTAAGGGGTAAGCCCAGCCCGGCCTTGGCCTACAATAGGTATGAACTGAAATGCAATCGGCGCCTCTCCTTCGTATCGGTACGCGCGGCTCCATACTGGCGCTGGCGCAGGCGCAACTGGTGCAGCGGCTGCTCGCCGAAGCGCACGGGGTCGAGCGCGAGGCCATCGAAATCCGGGTGATCACCACCAGCGGCGACCGCCTGACCGACCGGCCGCTCAGCGAGGCCGGCGGCAAGGGTCTGTTCAGCAAGGAGATCGAGGCGGCGCTCGAGGCCGGAGAGATCGACATGGGGGTCCATTCCAGCAAGGACCTCGCCTCGTTCCTGCCCGAGGGGCTGGTGCTTGCGGCCTTTCTCGAGCGCGAGGATGTGCGCGACGCGTTCGTCTCGCTCAAGTACCGCAGCCTCGAGGCGCTGCCGCAGGGCGCGCGGCTCGGTTCCTCCTCGATCCGGCGGGCGGCGCAGATGCTGCGGGCCCGTCCCGACCTCGAGATCGTGCAGTTCCGCGGCAATGTCGACACCCGGCTCGCCAAGCTCGAGGCCGGCGTCGCCGACGCCACGCTGCTCGCCGCGGCTGGGCTCAACCGGCTGGGCAAGGCCGACAAGGTCACCGCCTATCTCGATCCGCTGCAATTTCCGCCGGCCCCCGCGCAGGGCGCCATCGGCATCGAGATTCGCGCCGACGACGCACGCACGGCGGAACGGGTGAGCGTCCTCAATCATTCCGCTACCGCAACGACGATCGCCGCAGAGCGGGCGTTGCTTGCGACCCTCGACGGATCGTGTCGAACTCCGATCGGCGCGTTTACCGAATTGAATGGGGTTTCGTGCAGGTTGACTGCCGAGATCCTGAGCCCGGATGGCCGCGAGTTCTATCGCGACAGCATCGAGGGCGCCGCGGCCGATGCGGCCCGGCTCGGGACGGAACTGGGGCACAGGCTGCTCGCCGCGGCCGGTCCCGAGTTCCAGAAGCAGTTCAAAGGGTAGGCCCAGACCAAGTGAAAATGCTCGTGACCCGGCCGGAACCCGACGCGAGCGATACCGCCGCCCGCCTCGAGGCGCTCGGAATCACGCCGGTGGTGATGCCGCTGCTCAGCCTCGAACTGCTGCCGGCCGAACTGCCCGATCCCGATGGCATCGCGGCCATCGCCCTTACCAGCGGCAATGCGCTGCGCGCCCTCGAGGCCAGCGGTTCCGTCGGGCGCTATCACCACATCCCCGTCTATACGGTGGGTGACCGGACGGCGGACAGGGCCGAGGAACTCGGCTTCTCGATGGTCACGAGCGCCAGCGGCGCCTTTGCCGACCTTGCCGAACTGCT
>JAEYZJ010000376.1 GCA_023430705.1 Pseudomonadota bacterium
GCGCGCCAGCGGAAATAGCCCTGGACGACGACGAGCACGGCAATCGGCAGCAGCATGCAGGTCGCTGCCGCCGCGCCCTGCCCCACGTTGCGCGAGTTGATGTTGTCGATGACGTAGGTCGCCGGCATCTGGGTCGAGATGCCGGGCCCGCCGCCAGTCATGGCAATGACGATGTCGAAGGTCCGGACGACGTTGACGACCAGCAGGACCACCGCGGTTGCGATGGCGCCGCGCATCATCGGGATCACGATGCTGAAATAGGTGCGCCAGGCAGGAATGCCGTCAATGCGCGCCGCCTTCCAGATTTCTTCATCCACGCCGCGAAGGCCGGCGAGAAGGATGGCCATGGTGACGCCGACGCTGTTCCAGACACTGGCCACGATCATACCGACCAGCGCCGTGCTGCCGCTGGCGAGCGGTGCAAAGTTGAAGTTTGCGAAGCCAAGGCTGCGTACGAACGCCTGGAGGCCCCAGTTCGGATCCAGCATCAGTTGCCAGACAAGACCGGTGATGACGGCCGAAAGCGCGAAGGGATAAAGGAAGATGGTGCGGAACGCGTCTTCGCCGCGGATGCGCTGGTCCATCGCCACCGCAAGCGCAAACCCGACGCCGAGGCACAGACCGATATGGCCGAAGCCGTAGAACCAGATATTGGTGACGGATTGCAGCCAACGCGGCGTCGACCACAGTACGTCGTACTGGCGCCAGCCCACGAAATCGATGTTTATGAGGAAGAATTTGGTGTTGGTGAAGGACAGCACCACCGTGAAGGTGATGCCGATAACGAAGACGCCAATCGCGACGATCATCATCGGCAGTGTTCCGACAATGGCCGAAAGCTTGCCGACTAAACGCCGGCGACCGGCTCTCGCTTTGAGCTGACGCTGGGTAAGCGCCTGCTCAGTAGCAACAGTCGTGGTCACGCGCTATTCCCCGCATGCAAGACACAAGAAGAACGGCGGCCCGGATCATCCCGGGCCGCCGCATCAGATCACTCGGCGTTCCGGAGCAGTTCGACGAACTGCGCCTGAGCGGCTTCCGGAGTGGTGTTCGCGTTGTAGATCAGGTCCGAGAAGATGGCGTTCTGGGCCGTAGCGAAGGCCTCGTTGCGCCACACGTTCTGGTCCGGAACGACCGCACCCGGCTTCTTCAGCACGTCGATCGCCAGCTTCATGCAGTCGTTGGCGAGCGACAGGTCGACGTCGTCACGGATCGGGGCGGAACCCTTGGCCGTGTTGAACAGCGCCTGCACCTGCGGGTTCACCATCATCGAGGCGAGCGACAGCTGGGCACGCTCGACATCAGGGTCGTTCTGCTTGAAGAACACGAAGATGTCGCCGCCGATGCGGACATTGCTGGGCTCCGGCACCAGCGGCCCGAGCAGACAGGCATAGTCCACGCCCGGCTTCTGGCCGGCAACCTGGAACTCGCCCTGAGCCCAGTCGCCCATGACCTGCAGAGCCGCGTCACCCGAGATCACCAGCGAGGTGGTATCGGACCAGCTGCGGTTCGGCGAACCCTCGTCGACGTAGGACCCGAGGGTCTTGAGGTCGGTGAAGGCCTTCAGCACTTCCGGTCCGCCGGCCAGCTCCAGGTCCTTGTCCTTCCAGATCTTCTCGACGGTTTCGGCGCCGAGCTGGGCGAGGATCAGGCCGTTGGCCAGGTTCGAGATCTGCCAGCCGCCACCGTCGCCACCCACGGCGAACGGAATGACGCCAGCGTCCTTCAGCTTGGGGAGGTCGGCGATGTACGCGTCCCAGGTCGCGGGAACTTCCAGGCCGGCCTTCTTGAAGGCGGGAATGGAGGCCCAGCCCCAGTTGTTCATGTGGATGTTGACGGGCACGCAGTACCATTTGCCGTCCACCTTGCACGGCGCGACGGTGTCGGCGGGACGGATGAAGTTGTCCCAGCCTTCCTTTTCGGCCAGCGGCGTCAGGTCGAGCAACAGGCCCGCAGCGATCAGTTCCTCGTACTGACGGCCGGGGTTGAACTGCGCGGCATCCGGGGGATCGCCACCGAGCGCGCGCTGCATGATCGCGGCGCGGGCGGTTTCACCGAGGGCGATGGCGTTGTCGACCCACTTGTCGCCGGTCTTGTCGAACTCGTTCGCAAACACCGACACGGCAGCCTGCTCGCCGCCGGACGTCCACCAGTGGATGACCTCGACGTCAGCCGCGCGAACGGCCGTGCTGCCAAGCATGGCGGCGGCCACCATGGCCACCACCGGGAAAAGCGACTTCATAATGTATCCTCCCAACGTTCCCGAGGAGCGATTGCGCCCCCAGCGAATTCAGCGCGCCCGATCGTCCCCCACCAAACGTGGGATAGCGTTGTCGAGCGACAGCGTGTAATCGATTACACCACAGCTTGGTCAAGTGCAATGCAATCGATTGCATGAGTTTCAGACATTACTTGCGCGACTGTCAAGGTCGATCTGGCGAGGGTGTCTGCAGCGAAAAAGGAGCGCTGCATGGGAATGCAAGGCGTGAAAAAACCGCCGACGATTCAAGACGTTGCTCGGCATGCGAATGTGTCGGCTGCAACCGTTAGCCGGGTGCTTAGCGCGCCGGAGCGGGTTTCGGAGACAACCCGCGAACGGGTGCACGCGGCGGTGCGAGAGACAGGCTATACGATGAACCAGGCCGCGCGCTCGTTGCGGCTCAAGGCGGCACGCACCATTCTGATGGCCGCGCCGAACATCGGCAACCCCTACTACTCGACCATTCTTGATGCGGTCATCAGCGAGGCGGCCGCCCGTGGCTACAGCGTGCTGGTGGCGAGCCGGATCGGGGACGATCCGAACCGCTGGCTGCACGACTACCTGCTCTCGACCCGCGCCGACGGGCTGTTGCTGTTCGACGGTTCGCTCGACACCAACACGCTCCACGGCATTGGCCAGGACGGCATAACGCTCCCCCTCATCGCTGCCTATGATGAGATACCCGATCCCAAGGTGAACTCGGTCATCACCGATAACCGGGCCGCCGCGCGGCGCGCCGTGCACTACCTTGCCCAGCTCGGCCACAGGCGGATCGCGCATGTCATCGGGCCGTCACGCAACCGGTCCACCAACGAGCGCTTCGTCGGCTACCAGGAGGCGATGCGGGAACTCGGTCTGGAGCTGCGACAGGAGTGGTTGCACCGGGGCTCCTACAACACCGAGTCCGGCGTCGAGGCGGCCGAGCGCTTCCTGGCGGCGCCGGAGCGGCCGACAGCCGTGTTTTCTGGCAATGACGAGATGGCCACGGGCCTGATCCACCGCATGCGGGTAGCTGGCATCGAATGCCCGCGGGACATATCCGTGATCGGCTTCGACGACGTCTCGTTCGCGCCCTACTACAACCCGCCGCTGACGACGATGCGGCAACCGCGCGAGGAAATCGGGCGGGTGGCGACGCGATCATTGATCGACCTGATCGAGGGGCTCGGCCGCAGCGAGCCGCTCCACGTGGTTCTGAACTCGGAACTGGTGGTCCGACAGAGCACGCGCGCCCTCTCCTAAACGCTGGCGTCACGCTGCTGTGGGCAAGTCTCCTCGGGCTTGCGCAACCACCGACGCCTTATCGCGTTGGTGCGTCGGAGAGTGGCGTTGATGACGGTCAGAATATTGGTGACGCACGATGGCGCGGGATGGCGGATCGCCAGTCCCGAGCGCGACATCGAAGCGGCAGGAGGCCCGAAGCCATACGCGCAGCGCGAAGAAGCCATCTCAGACGCGCTCTTTGCGGCGCGGATGCTGCGCGCACTGGGCGAAACCGCGTCGGTCTATGTCGAGAACAGCGACGGATTGCGGCTCGTGGCCGACGAGGACGTGCAGGTCTGGCGCAAGCACTGAATGCAAGCACGACATGGCCTGACAAGCTGCGCGCGTTGCGCTAAACCGGCGCGCGTGGCCTCGTAGCTCAGGGGATAGAGCAGCAGCCTTCTAAGCTGTTGGTCGGAGGTTCGAATCCTCCCGAGGTCACCAGAATTCCAACCGCGTGTCGGGACGTTGCGCCGCAGGGCCTTGCACGTTTCCGGTCGAGCCGAGGGGGCTTCTAGCTGTTCCCATATGTTGCCCGGATCTTCTGGCTGCTGGCGCAGCCGCTATCCCTGGCCGTCCTGCTACTCGGCGCGGGCGTGATCCTGAGCTGCACGCGGCGCCGATGGATTTCGCGGGCCCTGGTTTCGGCGTCGCTCCTAATCCTGGTGCTGTGCTGCTTCACCACCTTCGGGTACGTCCTGATCAGCCCTCTCG
>JAEYZJ010000021.1 GCA_023430705.1 Pseudomonadota bacterium
AGAGCGGGTCGACGGGACCCATGCCTTCGACGGAGCCGTTGCCGTCGATGAGGGCGGCGTCCGCCCAGATCGCGCCGCGCACGCCGTAGGTCTCGGGCAGGATCGGGATCGGGAACTCGATCTCGGCCGAAGCCGCGACGTAGGCGGTGTAGCCCAGCAGTTCACCACTGGGGCCATCGAGCCTCGGGCCCATACCGCCGCTCTGGAAGCCCCGAACGATCGAGCTGGAGCCGCGGAAGGCCTCAAGCGGATGCACGCCATCCCCGTCGATCGACGCAATGTAGCCGGCCTGCGCCTTGACGCTGCCGATCACGTTCCAGTCGGACATCAGCGGCATGAAGTAACGGGCCTTGGCCTCGGTCTTGATCAAGTTGTAGTCCCAGCCGATGTACTGCTGGTTGAACGAGGCGACGATGCCCTGGGTCGGACGCTTGACGTTGTCGAGCGTATTGTAGCTGAGGCCGTAGCCCACCCAGTACTTATCGTACGTGTCGCCATCTTCTACGATTGCCGACCGACGGCATGGTTCATCGAAGTCGTCGCCGTCAATGTCCGGTGTGCCGGCATCGTTCGTGCACATCGAGGTGTCCTCGATGGTCTTCTGCTCGAGGCCAACGAACACGGACCCGTTGAGATCGGTGGTGATCGGCGCGCCGAACCGGAGCTGACCGCCAACCGCAGTCGTACCGTATATGTTGGAGTTCGTTTCCTTGTTGATGCGGTAGTAGGCATCAACTCCAGCCGACACGCGCAGCCCCATGAAGCGCGGCTCGGTGAACGAGAAGTCGAAGTTCTGCGTGTTCTCCGAGGCGCTCACCGCGGCACGGACATACTGGCCGCGACCGAGGAAGTTGCGCTCGGTGATCGACACTTCGCCCAGCAGGCCCGAGGTGGTGTCGTAACCGGCCGTGATGCCGTAGTCGCCAGTGGACTGCTCCTCGACGGCGATGTTGATGATCACCTTGTCGGGGGCGCTGCCCTGCTGCAGGTCGAGGCTCACGGTCTTGAAGAAGCCGAGTCCTTCGATCCGGGTCTTGCCGCGCTGCACCATGGAGCGGTTGAAGGGGTCGCCTTCACCGAAATCCAGCTCGCGGCGGATGATGGCGTCGCGGGTCTTGGTGTTGCCGGAGATGTTGATGCGCTCGACATAGACGCGGGCGCCCTCGTCCACCAGGTAGGTGACATTGAAGGTGCTGTTGGTCACGTCGCGGTCGACGCGCGGGCGCACGTCGGCGAAGGCAAAGCCCTGCGCGGTCGCCTCGAAGGCCATTTCTTCCTGCGTCTTCTGCAGGTCGGCGAGCGAGTACGTGCCGCCCTGGCCGGTGCGGATCGAGCCCTTGAGGGCCTCGGGGTTCAGCCCGCCGATGGAGGTTTCGACGCCGACCTCGCCGAAGCGGTAGCGCTCACCCTCGGAAATGGTGAAGTTCACAAAATACGCGCTGCGCGACGTGTCGAACTCGCCGACGGCGGAGGTCACCTGCGCGTCCGGGTAGCCGTGGTTCATGTAGTAGAGCTCGATCAGGCCCTTGTCGATCTGGAGCTGATCCTCGCTGTAGGTGTCATCGCGGAACAGCCAGCTGAGCAGGCCGGTCTCGTGCGTACGGATGACCGACTTCAGGGTGCTGGAGCTGATGGAGTTGTTGCCGGTGAAGTTGATCGCGGCAATGCCGGTGCGCTGCCCCTCGTTGACCACGAAGGTGATGAGCGCGCGGCCATTCTGCGTCGAGCGCTCGACGCGCGGGGTCACGGTCACGCCCACATAGCCCTTGGCGATGTAGGCCTGGCGGATCGACTCCGCGTCGGCGGCAAGGCTCGCTTCAGTGTACGTGCTGCGCTCGCCGACGTTCACCATCGCGAGCAGCTGGCTATCGGAGAAACCGTTGTTGCCCTCGAACAGCACCGCGGACACGAGCTGTGCCTGCTGAGCCTGGGCCGCATCGACGCCGAGGAAATTGCCGCTGATGCCAATGGGCGCCAACACGAGGGCGAGCGCCACACAGATACCGCGCATCAGCTTTTTCGGGTTCGTCATGTTCTTATTGCCTCGTGCGACTACGCCGGGAATCGCCATGCACAGCGCCCCAGCCAACTCCATCAAAAGCTTTTACTGGATTTTTAACCACGGACAAGCCGTGAGCGGTGTCGAGGTTAGCGAAAGATTGGGCGCCGTGTATTCGTGCAACACCTAGAAAACCAAGCTTATCCAAGGGTTAACGGACAGGCTGTGGTTCACCACAAATGCGGTGCTGGTGAGGCGGGAATGTGTCGGCGAGGCCGAAGCGGCCCCGACGGGGGCCGCCGGCTCAGAAGATATCGTTGATCAGCGTGAAGATCATCAGGGTGAAGACGATCGCGAGCCCCACGCGGTAGCCGAAGTCCTGGATCCGTTGCGGCAGCGGCCGTCCACGGATTGCCTCTGCGATGTAGTAGACTAGGTGGCCGCCGTCGAGCATCGGAATCGGCAAGAGGTTGAAGATGCCGATGTTCAGCGACAGCAGCGCCATCAGGTTTATCAGCGGCACGATTCCGAGCGTCGCCACCTGCTGCGAGACGGTCGCGACCTTGATGGGGCCTCCGAGCTGGTCCACGTCGCCCCTTCCGACGAAGAAATCGCCCAGGAACGCCACGGTGCGGTCGATGATGAAGCGGACTTCCTCGAGGGTCATGCCGATCGCCTCGACCGGACCTGGATGGTAGAGCACCAGATCGGACTGCTCGACCTGGTTGGTGACGCCCATGCGGCCGATGCGGTGGCGATTGCCGAAACGGTCCGTGGTTTCCACGACATCGGGCGTCGCGGTGAGGGTCAGCGGCTGGCCGTCGCGCTCGAGGGTAACCGTGATGGTCCGCTGCGGGGCGGTGGAGACGAGGCGCTGGAAATCCTCGAAGCCCCGGACGGCGTAGCCGTCGACCGAGACGATCCTGTCGCCCGTCTGCAGGCCCGCCGCCATGGCCGGCGACCAGGGACCGACGAAGCCGACGACCGGCGGCAGCGTGTAGCGGCCATATCCGAGCAGCAGCGCATAGAGCACAAGCAGCGTGAAGATGATGTTGGCGATCGGCCCCGCGACGACGACGGAAATGCGCTGCCAGACGTTCTTGTTGACGAAGAGCTGCCGGCTCAGCTCGGGCCCGGCCCGCGCGATGACCTCCTGATCGGGCACGCTGGCCGCGTTCATGTCGCCGACGAAGCGGACATAGCCGCCCAGCGGTATGGCCGACAGGCGCCAGCGGGTGCCGCGGCGGTCGTTGAAGCCGATCAGTTCGGGCCCGAAGCCGATCGAGAAGGTCTGGATGGCGATGCCGTTCCAGCGGGCGACGAGGTAGTGGCCCATCTCGTGCACGAAAACGATGATGGTGAGCACGGCAAGGAACGGCACCACGTAGGAAAGCAGCCAGAAGATGAAGTCCATGTCGTCCGCTCCGTGCGCCCCCCGCCGGTCAGACGACACCTAGGGCGCGATTGCGTTAAGAATGCGATACGGCGCAGTGCCGCATGTCACCAGAAAAGGAAGCCCTCGGCGACGGCGTCCACGCCGCCATGCAGCGCCCCGACCACGAACACGAAGATGATGCCGAAGGTCAGGCTGTCGAGCCGGTCCATCAGGCCGCCGTGCCCGGGGATGATGTCGCCCGAATCCTTGATCCGGAAACGACGCTTGATGGCGCTCTCGGCGAGGTCCCCCACCTGCCCCAGGACGCTGAGGGAGGCGGCCAGCAGCAGGCCGATCCACCACGGCGACTGCGGCACGACGAGCAGCCAGAGGATGAGGCCGGTGAGCGTGCCGAGCCCGAAGCCGCCGATTGCGCCCGACCAGGTCTTGCCCGGCGAAATATCCGGCGCGAGCTTTTCGCCACCGACCTGCCGGCCGGTGAAGTAGGCCCCGGTGTCGGTGGCCCAGATGACGCAACCGAGCATGAGACCGGCCCACATTCCGGCGTCGAACACGCCGGGCTCGGTCCAGTTCGCTTCGCCGCGGATCACCATCAGCAGCACGATCACCACGCCGTAGAACACGACCCCGGCGACACGCCAGAGCCGTATGGCCCGCTCCGCCGTGACGGAGGCAATTACTACCGCCAGCGCCACGAGGCCGAGAGAGGCAAGCGGGCCGAAGGCCGGAAAGACGAGCGCCGAGACACCCAGCAGACCAATCAGGATGCCGCCCGTGGTCTCCAGCGGCTTCAGCGTGACCATCCGCTCCCATTCGCGGTAGCAGCCGGCGATGGCTGCGCCGACCAGGGCGGCGAAAACGTAGCTGCCGACGTAGAGGCCGACCACGGCAAGGGCAAGCAGGACAACGGCGGACGCGACGCGCGGGCCCAGATCTGTCCAGGACCGGCGGGCAAGCGGATTGAACTGGGGACGCTTGTCCTCCGGTGCGCTCACGGGCTCCTCGCCTCGACTCCACCGAAGCGTCTGCTGCGGGACGAATACTCGTCGAGGGCGCGCAGGAAGACCTGCTCGTTGAAGTCCGGCCAGTTCTCCTCGACGAACACCAGTTCCGAATAGGCCCCCTGCCAGAGCAGGAAGTTGGAAACACGCTGCTCGCCGCTGGTGCGGATGATCAGGTCGGGATCGGGAACGCCGTTGGTGTAGAGCGCCCGCTCAACCGTTTCCTCGGTGATGTCCTCGACCTTCAGCCGGCCGGCGGCCACTTCCGCGGCGATGCGGCGGGTGGCGTCGGTGAGTTCGGCCTTGCCGCCGTAGTTGAACGCGACGATCAGCTCCAGCCCGCTGTTGCGGGCCGTCTTGGCCTGCACATCGGCGATCAGGCGGCGCAGCGGCTCGTCGAGCCCCTGCTCCGTGCCGATGATGCGGATACGGACATTATTCTGGATCAGCATCGCGAGATCGGAGGCGACGAAGCGGTGCAGCAGGCCGAAGATGAAGTTCACCTCATCGCGCGGCCGGCGCCAGTTCTCCGACGAAAAGCTGAACACCGTCAGGTGCTTGATGCCGTGGCGGAGCGACAGGTCGACGAGGCGGCGAAGGGCCTTCACGCCCTCCACATGCCCCTCGGTGCGGACCTTGCCCCGGGCCTGGGCCCAGCGGCCATTGCCGTCCATGATCACCGCGAGATGACCGGGAATCCTCAGGCCATGCTTGGCGGCAGGCGTCGCGGCAACGGCAGTTTCGACCGACATCAACGCCCTCCGGGGGCAGCAGCTACAGGTCTATCCTAGACCTGCATTATTTCCTGTTCCTTGACGGCCAGAACCTTGTCGATCTCGGCCACCGCCGCATCGGTTGCCTGCTGGACGAGATCGCCCTGCTTGCGGCTGTCGTCCTGGCTGAGGTCGCCGTCCTTCTCAAGCTTCTTCAGCAGATCCATGCCGTCGCGGCGGATGTGGCGCACCGCCACGCGGGCCTGCTCGGCGTAGTTGTGCGCGACCTTGGTCAGCTCGCGGCGACGCTCCTCGTTGAGCTCGGGCAGCGGCACGCGGATCACCTGGCCCTCGGCCGCGGGGTTGAGCCCCAGGCCGGAGTTGCGGATGGCCTTCTCGACAGCGCCGGCAAGGGTGCGGTCCCAGACCTGCACGCTCAGCATGCGCGGCTCCGGCACCGTGACGGTTGCCACCTGGTTGAGGGGCATGCGCCCACCGTATGCATCGACAGTCACCGGCTCGAGCAGGCTGGCGCTGGCTCGCCCGGTGCGAAGACCCGCCAGTTCGTCACGCAGCGAAGCGATGGACTTCTGCATGCGGTCCTTGAGTGCGGGCAGGGAAAAAGCCTCGGCCATGGGACTACTCCTTCATATTTCCGCGTCTTAGCCGACGCGTGTACTTCTCGCGCGGCCGGCCAGGACGCCCTTGAGGCCTTCCTTGTCGTCGAGCGCATAGACAATTATGGGCAAGCCGTTGTCGCGGGCAAGCGCGAAGGCCGCCGTATCCATCACGCGCAGGTCCTTTGCGATGACCTCTGCGTGGGTGATCGTGTCGAACCGCTTGGCCTCGGGATTCTTCTTGGGATCTTCCGAGTAGACGCCGTCGACCTTGGTGCCCTTCAGCAACACGTCGCAGCGCAGCTCGATGGCCTTGAGCGCGGCCGCGGTGTCGGTCGTGAAGAACGGGCTGCCGGTGCCGCCGGCGCAGACGACCACATTCCCGTCCGAAAGAGCCCGGCGGGCGTCGCGGGCGGTGAAGGTATCCGCCACCGTCTCCATCGGGACGTTGGAATAGACCTTTACCTTCAGGCCCTTCTGCTCGATCGCATCACCCAGCGCGAGCGAGTTGATGACGGTGCCGAGCATGCCCATCAGGTCCGAGGTGACCCGGTCGCCGCCCTTGGCGGCAACGGCCATGCCGCGGAAGATGTTGCCCGCGCCGATGACGATCGCGACCTCGACGCCGCTCTTGGCGACTTCGGCGATCTGGTCGGCCATCTGGTGGAGAAACTTCGGCTCGATGCCGAAGGACTGGTCGCCGGCAAGCACTTCACCCGAGACTTTGAGCAGAATCCGTTTGAAGGCGGATTTGGCCATCCGTAAGTCCCCTGAAGTGCGCCTGTTGGGCGCGAATCCGGCGCCGCAGGCGGTTATGGCACATTCGGGCGGGCTGTTGACCAGCCCGCCCGAGAAATTAACCGGAGGCGATCAGACGCCGGCGGTGGCAGCGACTTCGGCGGCGAAGTCGGTGACTTCCTTCTCGATGCCTTCGCCCAGCCCATAGACGACGAAGCCCGTCACCGTGACCGGTGCGCCGACGTCCTTCTCGGCGTTCTTGACGACGTCCGAGATCTTGGTCTCGCCGTCGATCACGAACACCTGCGAGAGAAGCGTCACTTCCTCGTAGAACTTGCGCACGCGGCCTTCGATCATCTTCTCGATCACGGCTTCCGGCTTGCCGGACTCGCGCGCCTGCTCGGTGAAGATGGCGCGCTCGCGGGCAACCACGTCCTGATCGATGTCGTCGGGCGACACGCTCAGCGGACGGGTGTTGGCGATGTGCATGGCCAGCTGCTTGCCCAGGGCGGTCAGCGCCGCCTTGTCGCCGGTCGACTCGAGCGCGACGATGACGCCGAGCTTGCCGAGGCCGGGGGCAACGGTGTTGTGCACGTACGAGCCAATCACGCCGTCGGTCACCGACAGGGTACCGGTGCGGCGCAGGTTCATGTTCTCGCCGATCTTGGCGATCGCATCGGTGAGCTCGGCCGAAACCGAACGACCCGAACCCGGATAGGGCATCTCGCTGAGCTTGCCGACGTCGCCGGCAGCGTCGAGCGCGAGCTTGGCGGCGGCGGAAACGATCTGCTGGAACTGCTCGTTCCGGGCCACGAAGTCGGTCTCGGAGTTGACCTCGACGATGGCGCCGCGGGTGCCGTCGATGGCGACGCCGACCAGACCCTCGGCCGCAACGCGACCGGCCTTCTTGGCGGCCTTGGCAAGACCGCGCGTGCGCAGCCAGTCGACCGCGGCTTCCATATCGCCGCCCGTCTCCTCGAGCGCCTTCTTGCAGTCCATCATCCCCACGCCGGTCAGTTCGCGGAGCTCTTTAACCTGCTGAGCGGAAACAGCCATTTGATATCACCTTTCGGCGGCCCCCATGCGGAGCCGCACCCCTTGTACTAGCGTAACCCGGAACGAACGGATCAGTTCGCGGCGGTCGACGTATCGGCATCGGCGGCGGTGAGAGCGGGCTCTTCCGGAGCTTCGACCGAAGCGCCGAGGTCAGCACCGCGGCCGGCAGCCGAGCGGCTGATGCCGTCGATGGCGGCGCGGGCGACCAGCGAGCAGTAGAGCTCGAGGGCGCGTGCGGCGTCGTCATTGCCCGGGATCGGGTAGTCGACGAGGTCCGGATCGGAGTTGGAGTCGACGATCGCGATCACCGGAATGCCGAGACGCTTGGCTTCCTTGATGGCGTTCGCTTCCTTGTTGGTGTCGATCACGAACAGCAGGTTGGGCAGGTTGCCCATGTCCTTGATGCCGCCAAGGTCACGCTCCAGGCGCTCCTTCTCACGCGACAGCAGCAGGGCTTCCTTCTTGGTGAGGCCCTGGGCGCCTTCGCCGAGCTGGGCGTCGAGTTCGCGCAGGCGGTTGATCGA
>JAEYZJ010000149.1 GCA_023430705.1 Pseudomonadota bacterium
CATGCTGCTCATCATCAACCTCATCCAGGCCTGGGCCCGGCGGAGATTCGGCAATGTATGAGCCCGATGTCGTCTACGACAGCCGGCGACAGATCCCGCCGGCGGACCACACGCGGCCGACCACGGAGCGGCCGTGGGTGCGGCGCACGCTCATCGGCATCGCGCTCGCCTTCATGCTGCTGGTGCTCGTGCTGCCGCTGGTGCTGGTCTTCTTCGAGGCCTTCCGCAAGGGCGCCGAGGTCTATTTCGACACGTTCAAGGACCGCAACACGCAGACCGCCATCGGGTTGACGCTGACCGTGGCCGCCATCGCCGTGCCGCTCAACCTCGTGTTCGGCGTCGCCGCCGCCTGGTGCGTCGCCAAGTACGAGTTCTGGGGCAAGAGCTTCCTCGTCACGCTGATCGACCTGCCGTTCTCGGTGTCGCCGGTGGTCTCGGGCATGGTCTACGTGCTGCTGTTCGGGGCCCAGAGCGCGCTCGGGCCGATCCTCAAGTCCTGGGGCATCGAGATCATCTTCGCGGTGCCGGGCATCGTCCTCGCGACGATCTTCGTCACCTTCCCGTTCATCGCGCGCGAGCTGATCCCGCTGATGCAGGATCAGGGCAATACCGACGAGGAAGCGGCGCTGTCGCTGGGCGCGACGGGCTGGCAGGTGTTCACGCGGGTGACGCTGCCCAACATCAAGTGGGGCCTGCTCTACGGCGTGCTGCTCTGCAACGCGCGCGCCATGGGCGAGTTCGGCGCGGTGTCGGTGGTCTCGGGCCACATCCGCGGCAAGACCACCACCATGCCGCTCGACATCGAAATCCTCTACAACGAGTACAATTTCACGGCCGCCTTCGCGGTGGCGTCGCTGCTGGCGCTGCTGGCGCTGGTGACGCTCGTGTTCAAGACCATGCTCGAGTTCCGCTACGGCGACGAACTCGCCGGCACCCGCCGCCACTAGCGCACAGACTGAAAGACAAGGGGCAGAGTTTGGACATCCGGGTCGACACCGTCCGCAAGGAATTCTCGCACTATCCGGCACTCAAGGACGTGTCGCTCGAGGTGCGCTCGGGCGAGCTGATCGCGCTCCTGGGCCCGTCCGGCTCGGGCAAGACGACGCTGCTGCGCCTCATCGCGGGGCTGGAACTGCCCACCGCCGGACAGATCTTCTTCGGCGACGAGGACGCCTCCTTCAGGACCGTGCAGCAGCGCAATGTCGGCTTCGTCTTCCAGGCCTACGCGCTGTTCCGCAATATGACGGTGCTGGACAACATCTCGTTCGGGCTCAACGTGCGGCCCCGCGCCACGCGCCCGCCGAAGGCCGAGATCCGGCGGCGGGCGCTCGAACTGCTCGACCTCGTGCAGCTGAGCGGGCTCGAGAAGCGCTTCCCGCAGCAGCTTTCGGGCGGCCAGCGGCAGCGCGTGGCGCTGGCCCGGGCGCTCGCCATCGAGCCGCGCGTGCTGCTGCTCGACGAACCCTTCGGGGCGCTCGATGCGCAGGTGCGCAAGGAGCTGCGCAAGTGGCTGCGCGAAATCCACGACCGCACCGGCCACACCACGGTGTTCGTCACCCACGACCAGGAGGAGGCGCTCGAACTCGCCGACCGGCTGGTGGTGATGAGCCAGGGCAAGATCGAGCAGGTCGGTACGCCCGACGAGGTCTACGACCGGCCCAACTCGCCCTTCGTCTTCTCGTTCATCGGCGAGTCGAGCGTCATGCCGGTGACGGTCGAGAACCACGAGCTGTGGGTCGGCGGGCGCGCCATCGGCCTGCCTTCGCCGCACGATGCGGTGGGCGAGGCCGTGCTCTACTTCCGCCCGCACGATGTCGAGCTGGTCGATGACGGGGCGGCGCTCGCGGGCGTCGTCGCGGCCTCGCGCCGGGTCGGCGGCACGCGCCGGGTCGAACTCGAGATCGGGGGCAACCCCAACCGGGTCGAGATCGACCTGCCGTTCGACCATCCGGCCGGCGAGCGCAGCCGCATCGCCTTCCGTCCCAGGCGCTGGCGCGTGTTCCCGAAGCAGGGCTGAGCCGGGACCTCGCTCAGGCGGCCCGGGTGAACTCGGCCCGCGCCTCCCGGATGGCGGGATAGTTGGCGAAGGCCCAGTCCACCATCGCCGACAGCGGGGCGATCAGGCTCATGCCCATCTCCGACAGCCGGTACTCGACGCTCGGCGGCGTGGTCGGAAAGACGGTCCGTTCCACCAGCCCGTCGGCCTGCAACTCGCGCAATGTCTGGGTCAGCATGCGCTTGGAGATATCGGGAATCTCGCGCCCGAGTTCACCGAAGCGATAGGGATGCTGGGCCAGCGCGGTGATGATGAGCACGCTCCACTTGTCGCCCAGCTGGTCGAGCACGTTGCGCACCGGGCACTGGGACGGGTCGGACGTGGGCAGTTCCTGATGTATACGTGGTCTCGAAGAGAGACAACGGCCCCCCGGAGATTGAGATGACCCAGCCTACCCTGTTCGTCACCGGCGCCGCCGGCAAGCTCGGGCGCCTCGTGCTCGACAGGTTGCGCGAGCGCGGCCGTGCCGGCAGGATCATCGCCGGCACGCGCGATCCGGCAAAGCTCGCGGACGTCACGGGCGTCGAAGTGCGCAAGGCCGACTTCTCCGATCCCGCCGGCTTCACCGCGGCGCTCGAGGGGGTGGACCGGCTGCTCATCATCTCCACCGACCTGATCGGGGAGCAACGCGTCAGCCAGCACCTCAATGCCGTCGGGGCAGCCAAAGCCGCCGGGGTCGGGCGCATCGCCTATACCTCGCTGCCGCATCCGGAACCGGGCAGCATCATTCCGATGGCGGCCGATCACTACGCCACCGAGCAGGCCATCAAGGCGACCGGCATCGACTACACCCTGCTGCGCAACAGCTGGTACATGGAGAACCTCCTCGCCTCGCTGCCGGCGGTGATCAGGAGCGGCAAGTGGTACTCGGCGTCGGGCGAGGGGCTCATCTCCCACGTCACCCGGGCCGATGCTGCGGCGGCCGCGGCCGGGGCGCTGCTGGCCGACGATGCCGGCAGCCGGGTGTTCACCGTCACCGGACCCGAGGCTCTCGGCACCCGGCAGATCGCCGCCATCGCCAGCGAAGTCACCGGCCGGCCGATCGAGGTCGTCGACGTCAGCGACGAGCAGTTCATCGCCGGCCTCAGGCAGGCGGGCCTGCCCGAAAACGTGGCGCAGCTCCTCGACACGTTCGAGATCGGCCAGCGCCAGGGCGCGCTCAGCATGGTCACCGACGCGGTGGAGCGGCTCTGGGGCGAAAAGCCGACGAGCGTGCGGGCCTTCCTCACCGCCCACCGGGCGGCGCTCGTCCCCGCTGCCTAGGCCCCGGGCCTAGCCGAAGACCACCGTCTTGCGGCCGTTCAGCATCACCCGGTTCTCGAGGTGGAGCTTGACGGCGCGGGCGAGCACGCGGCTCTCGACGTCGCGCCCGACGGCGATCAGGTCGTCGGGGCGCATGGCGTGGGTGACGCGGGCCGTCTCCTGCTCGATGATCGGGCCTTCGTCGAGGTCGGGCGTCACATAGTGCGCCGTCGCCCCGATCAGCTTGACGCCGCGCTCATGCGCCTGGTGATAGGGCTTGGCGCCCTTGAAGCTGGGCAGGAACGAGTGGTGGATGTTGATGATCTGCCCGAAGAGGCGCGTCGCGAACTTGTCCGACAGGATCTGCATGTAGCGGGCGAGGACGATCAGGTCGGCGCCGGTTTCCTTGAACAGGGCGATCACCTGTTCCTCCTGCTCGGCCTTGTTGTCCCGCATGACCGGCAGCAGGTGGAAGGGAATGCCCTCGTAGTCCGCGGTCTTGCGGCTGTCCTCGTGGTTGGAAACGATCGCCACGACCTCGGCATCGAGCCAGCCGACCCGGATCTGGTAGAGCAGGTGCAGCAGGGTGTGGTCGAACCTCGAGACCATCACCAGCACCTTCTTCTTTTTCGCCTGGTCGACCAGCGTGGTGCGCATGTCGAAGCGCTCCACCGCCGGCTTCAGGCCGCGCTCCACCGTGTCGCGGTCGACGCCGTCGGGCGCCGTGAAGGCGATGCGCATGAAGAAGGTGCCGGTCTCCCGGTCCCAGAACTGGTTGGATTCGGCGATGTTGCAACCGAGGCCCGCCAGCTCCGTCGTCACCGCGGCAACGATCCCCGGCCGGTCGGCGCAGGAGAGGGTGAGGATGAAATTGGCAGACATCTGTGGCTCCAATGGCAAAGTCGCGGAGCGATGCACGCTGGGGCGTGAAGGGTCAAGGGGGCGGAGGCTCAGACGGTTGCCGAGAGGCCCGGGCGGACGCACGGCGTGCCTCTGCACCGTCCCCAGCCTTCCTCCGCCGCCATCCGCGTCTCATCCACCGTCATCCGCGTCTCCATCCACCGTCATCCCCGGGCGAAGACCCGGGGACCCGGCGATGTCGCGGTGCGCGTGGCACTGCCGATGCACCTGTCGCCCCCTCTCCCCGCCGGGGAGAGGGC
>JAEYZJ010000226.1 GCA_023430705.1 Pseudomonadota bacterium
ACGGACCAGTTCGACGCGCGGTTCGGCGTGCGCTTCGGCCGCTTCACCATCGACGACTTCCACGGCAAGCACCGCATCCTGTCGGTGCCCGAGATCTACAAGTACTCGTCCAACATCGGCACGATCCACATCATGCAGGCGATGGGGAAGGACGATTTCCGCGCCTTCCTGACGAAGATCGGAATGGACCAGCCGGTCCCCTTCGAGCTGCCGGAAATGCGCAAGCCGAAGGTGCAGGCCAGGTTCTCCGAGATCGTGGCCGCGACGGCGAGCTTCGGACACGGCCTGTCGGTTTCGCCGCTGCACATGGTGCGCGCCATCGGTGCCTTCGTGAACGACGGCTACATGGTGACGCCCACCATGTACAAGCGGACCGAGGAGGAGGCGCGCCAGTTCTACCAGCCGGTGGTCTCGCCCCAGACGAGCCGCGAAATCCGCTACCTGATGCGCCTCAACGCGCTCGAGGGTTCGGGCAGCCGCATGAACAAGATCGCCAACGGCTACCGCATCGGTGGCAAGACCGGCACGGCGGAGAAGGTGGTTGGCCGAGTCTATTCCGCCGACAAGAAGCTAAGCGTCTTTGCCTCGGCCTTTCCGCTCGACAACCCGCGCTATGCCTTGGTCGTCCTGATCGACGAGCCGCAACCGGAGAATGCCCAATCAGGTTCGACGGCCGGCTGGAACGCCGGCGAAGTCACTGGCCGCATCGTCCAACGTGTCGCACCGATGCTTGGAATTGCGCCGGACTTCAGCCAGATGTTGGATAGTGAACTTGTCCCGCCACAGCTTCGCTGAAGCGATCCCGGAAGAAGCCAGCGTGCCATTCGAACTCAAAGACCTGTTAGCGGGGGCGGCGACGCCCGTTCCGGATCTCAAGGTCGAGGGGGTGAACTCGGACAGTCGGGCGATACGGCCCGGCGAGGCCTTTTTCGCGCTGCCCGGCACGCGTGTGCATGGCGACGGGTTTGCGGCGCAGGCGGCGGGCAACGGCGCGGTCGTCATGGTGACCGATCGCGCACCGGTGACGCCGGCGGGCATTCCCGTCGTGGTGGTCGAGGATGTGCGGGCCGCCTACGCCCGGGCCGCCGCGCGGCAGTTTGCCCCGCAACCCGAGGTCATGGTCGGCGTGACCGGCACCAACGGCAAGTCCTCCATCGTCTCGTTCGTGCGCCAGATCTGGGCTGCCTGCGGCATCGAGGCGGCCAGCATCGGAACGGTGGGGGTCGAGACCCGGGAGGGCATCCGGCCACGCGAACTGACGACGTCGGACTCCCTGTCGCTGCATCGCGACCTCGGCGAACTCAAGCACGAGGGCGTCGACCATGTGGCGATGGAGGTTTCTAGTCAGGGACTGGACCAGCGCCGGGCCGACGGCATCCGCTTCAAGGCCGTGGCCTTCAGCAACCTCAGCCGCGACCACCTCGACTACCACCTCGACATGGAGACCTATCGCGAGGCGAAGCTGCGGCTGTTCAAGGAGCTGATCGCCGATGGCGGGGCCGCGGTGGTCAATGCCGACGATCCCGAGCACATGCCCTTCATGTTCGCCGCGCTCGATCGTGGCGCCACGCTGCTGACGGTCGGTCGAGAAGGGGCCTGGCTGGAAATCACCGACATCCGCAACGAGGGCTATGGGCAACGTGTCACGGGCCGCATGGTCGGGGAGCCGGTCAGTTTCCGCCTGCCGCTCACCGGAGCCTTCCAGGTCAGCAACGCGGCCGTGGCGCTCGCGCTTGCCGTGAGCACGGGTGCCGCGCCGGAACAGGCGGTGAAGGCGCTCGAGCAGTTGAAGGGGGCCAAGGGCCGGCTGGAACTGGTGGCCGAGCACAACGGCGCGGCGATCTTCGTCGACTATGCCCACAAGCCCGTGGCACTGGAGACGGCGCTCGAGGCGCTGCGCCCCTATGCCAGCAACCGGCTCAAGGTGGTGTTCGGCGCCGGCGGCGACCGCGACCAGGGCAAACGCCCAATGATGGGCGATGCCGCCAACCGCCTGGCCGACGACGTGATCGTCACCGACGACAACCCCCGCACCGAGGACGCGGCGACGATCCGCAAGCAGATCCTGCTCGCGACCGACAATGCCCGGGAGATCGGTGACCGCCGCGAGGCCATTGTGACCGCAATCGGAGAATTGCAGCCGGGCGACGTGCTGCTGATTGCCGGCAAGGGGCATGAGGACTATCAGATCATCGGCACCACAAAGCACCATTTCTCCGACCACGAGGTGGTGCTGGAGACGCTGAAAGGACTCTAGCCCATGCGACCGCTCTGGACTGTCGCCGAGGTCGTCAAAGCCACCGGCGGACATCCGGAGGGGCTGTCGGACGGTCCGATCTTTTCCATCTCCATCGACTCGCGCGAGATCGCCCCCGAGGCGCTGTTCGTCGCCATCAAGGGCGACAAGCTCGACGGGCACGACTTCGTCGGCAAGGCGCTGGAGGCCGGCGCCACCGCTGCGCTCGTCTCGGAGGCACATTTCAAGGCGCTGGGCGGGGAGCGGGTAATCGTCGTTCCCGACACGCTCAAGGCGCTCGAGGCCCTGGGCATCGCGGCGCGCGCGCGCAACCGCGGGCAGATCGTCGCGGTTACCGGCAGCGCCGGTAAGACCACCACCAAGGAAGCGATCCGCACCGTGCTCTCGGCGTTCGGCGAGACGCACTATTCGATAAAGAGCTTCAACAACCACTGGGGCGTGCCGCTGATGCTGGCCCGCCTGCCGCGCGAGGCGCAGTTCGGCGTCTTCGAGATCGGCATGAACCATGCCGGGGAAATCACTCCGCTTGTGCGCATGGTGCGCCCGCACGTGGCGGTGATCACCACCGTCGCGGCGGCACACCTCGAGTTCTTCAACTCCGTGAGCGAGATCGCGGCGGCCAAGGCCGAGATATTCCTGGGGCTCGAGCCCGGGGGCGTCGCCGTGCTGAACACGGATCACGACTACTTGCACGTCCTGTTCGCCCATGCCCGGGCAGCCGGCGTCGCCAATGTCGTGACCTACGGGTTCGACGACAGCGCCGACTGGCACATCCTCAGGGCCGACGCGTCACCCAAGGGTACGCTGGCCGAGGTGGTCTTTGCCGGCGAGCACTACAATTTCCAGCTGCAGGTGCCTGGCCGGCACATGGTCGCCAATGCGGTGGCGGCGCTGGCGGTGGCCCGCGCCTCGGGCGAGGGCGTCCGCGCCGCGATCAGTGCGCTCGGCAAGTTCGGTGCGCCGGAGGGCAGGGGGCAGTCGCTCGCCCTCGGCCCGCCCGGAAGGCCGCTTCTGCTCGTCGACGAGAGCTACAATGCCAACGTCGCTTCGATGAATGCGGCCATGGACGTCTACACCACCATCGCGGCGCCCGGCGGCAGGAAGGTGCTGGTGCTCGGCGACATGCTGGAGATGGGTCCACAGGGGCCGCAACTGCATGCCGGGCTCGCCGGCGCCGTGTTGCGCACCGGGGCGAGGCACGTGTTCCTCGTCGGCGAAGCCATGCGGGCACTCGCCGACGAACTGCGCCGCCACGCGGAATCCGACCGGGATGCCCCGGCTGTGACCCATATGCCAACCGCGGCCGAGATCAGTGACGAGGTGCTCGCGACGCTTGCCTATGGCGACGCAGTTATGGTCAAAGGGTCCAACGGCGTCCGGCTCGCGCAGCTTGTGCAGAAAATCCGAGAGCGCTTCGAGAACGCCTAAGGCGACGGGTGGGACACCGGTAGATGCTGTATTTCCTCGGGCAGTTGGGCGATAGCCTCGCCGCCTTCAACGTGTTCCGATACATCACTTTCCGTACTGCCGGCGCGGTGATGACCTCGCTGTTCTTCGTGTTCCTGTTCGGGCCGAGCATGATCGACGCCCTGCGCATCCGGCAGGGCAGGGACGGTCCGCCCATCCGCTCGGATGGTCCGCAGAGCCATCTGACGAGCAAAAAGGGAACGCCCATCATGGGCGGGCTGATGATCCTGTCGGGCGCAGTGTTCTCGATCCTGCTCTGGTCGAACCTCAGCAACGTCTATGTCTGGGCCGTCCTGTTCGTCACGATCGCGTTCGGTGCCATCGGCTTCTATGACGACTACCTCAAGGTCACGAAGATGTCCCACAAGGGCTTCTCCGGGCGCCAGCGGCTGGTCCTCGAGGCGGTCGTGGCGCTGATCGCGGCCTATGTGATGGCATCGGTGACCGATCCCGCCATCGCGACCCAGCTCATGTTCCCGTTCATCAAGGGTTCGGGCCTGCCGCTGTGGTATTTCTTCTATTTCTTCGCCGCGTTCGTGATCGTGGCCGCAGGCAACTCGGTGAACCTGACCGACGGGCTGGACGGCCTCGCGATCGTGCCTGTGATGGTTGCCGCCGCATGTTTCGGGCTCATCGCCTACCTCGTCGGGTCGGCCAACTTCTCCGAATACCTCCTGCTCAACTACGTGCCGGGGACCGCCGAGCTTTCGGTGGTATGCGGCGCGCTGATCGGAGCCGGGCTCGGCTTCCTGTGGTTCAACGCTCCGCCGGCGCAGATCTTCATGGGCGACACC
>JAEYZJ010000239.1 GCA_023430705.1 Pseudomonadota bacterium
CCGCTGCTCCGGCCAGCAGCGCGTAGAGGAGCGTCTGGCCCAGTGCGGCGCCGATCTGGTCGAGCTTCCAGACGCCGGCCCCGCCAAGCCAGAGCCAGCGTCCCAGCGTCACCAAGGTAACGCCCAGCGCAACGGCGGCGATGAGCAACAGCAGGAGCAGCGCCGGAACCCTCCAGTGGCCCAGCAAGAGGCGGGTGGCGCGTCGCGCAGAGCCTGAGCCGACGCGTGCGTAGCGGCGGTCACCGCGCAACAGGGCCTCGCCACCCAACAGAACCACGCAGCATAGGACCAGCACGCCACCCAGCAGGTTGGCTGCCGGACCGTCATAGACGGACTGGAACTGGTCGACGATGGCAGTGGCGAACGTGTCATAGCGCATCAGCACGAACAGGCCGTACTCACCAAGCAGGTGGAGTCCGACCAGCAGCGCGCCAGCGCAGATCGAGAGCCGGAGTTGCGGCAGCACGACACGCCAGAACACGGCGACGGGGCGCTGCCCGAGCGAGGCGGCATTGTCCTCGAGAGCAGGATCCAGGCGGCGGAGCTGGGCTGCCACGGGCAGGTAGACAAAGGGGAAATACGAGATGAGTGCGATAGCCACCGCACCGGCCAGCCCATGGAACGAGGGAAAGGCGCTGCTCCAGGCATAGCTCTGAACGAAGGCAGGGATGCCGAGTGGAGCAACCATCAGCCCGGACCACAGCCCGGCGGCGGGCAGATTCGTGCGCTCCGTCAGCCACGCCAGCCCGACACCGAGCACGATGCATAGCGGCAGCGTGAAAAGCTCGAGCCAGATCGTGTTGAGCAGCAGTTCGCCCACCTTGGGACGAAACACAAGCCGCACAACGTCGTCCCAGCCGCTGGCGACTGCGACCGCAACGACGAAGCCCAGCGGCACGAGGCTGAGGAACGCCACGAGCGTCGCAGCGACCATGGCGATACCGCTGCCGGTCACCCGCCGGACACTCGCATGCGCACTCTTGGCAACGGCATGGGCCAAGTCGACCTCAGATATGGAAAGGGCGGCACATGCGCCGCCCCGCTTGATCGGCCAATGCGAGCGCCTAGAGGAGCCCCGCCTCGGTCATCAGCTGGGTGACCTTTGCGCTGTCGAGCTTGGTCGGGTCAAGCTTCGGGGACTCGAGCTCGGCAATGGGCACCAGCGCCGCGTTGGCGGCTTCACCAACGCCGATGGCGTATTCGAAGGAGTCGCCTTCACGGAGTACCTTCTGGCCTCCCGGCCCGGCGACCCACTTAAGGAAGGCAAGCGCCTGCTCCTTCTTCTTGGACGACGCCAGCACGCCACCACCGGAAATCGAGACGAAGGCGCCCGGGTCTTCCCCCTTGAAATAGTGGAGTGCGACGTTGCCGCTGTTCTCCTTGGTACGCGCCTGATCACCGTACCAATAGTAGTGGTAGATGACCGCCCCATCGAACTCGCCCTTGTTGACCGCGGCCATGGCGGTGCGGTTGCCGCGAAGCGGCGTGGCATTCTCCTTCATGCCCTTGAGCCAGCCCAACGCCTCTTCCTCCCCCTTGAGGGCGAGCAGAGCGCCGACGATGGCCTGAAAGTCCGCACCGCTTGGCGAGGCGGTCCAGCGTCCTTTCCAGGCGGGGTCGGCCAGGTCGAGCATGGACTTGGGCAAGGCGTCGGCGGAGAGCTTTTCGGTGTTGTAGGCAAACACGGTTGAGCGCGCGGCAATCCCGGTCCAGTGATCGTTCGCCGGGCGGTACTCAGCCGGGATCAGGTCCAGAAGGTCCTGCGGCAGCGGTTCGAACAGCCCGGCATTGTCGACGAGGACCATGGCGGGCGAATTCTCGGTCAGGAAGACGTCGGCCGGTGAGTTGGCCCCTTCCTGGAGGATCTGGTTGCCCACCTCGAGGTCGCTGCCCTGGCGAATCGTGACCGGGATGCCGGTCTCGGCGGTGAAAGCATCGGCCCAGGCCTGGGTCAGGCTCTCATGCTGCGCGTTGTAGACGAGGATGCCGTCATCCTGCGCCATCGCCGGCATTGTGAGCGCCGCCAGGGCGATGCCGGCAAACAGAGAGCGAAACTTCATCTGGACCTCCGCAAAGAATTGTCGGCCCGATTAAGAAAACCTGATCCTAAAGGTCAACAAGAATCGACCCAGTCTGGAATGCTTCTAGACTGTTGCGATCACATGACCGTGAGCGCGATTACTGCGTTTTCGGAGTGTTTATCCGTCGCCCAGCGCAAGCAAGGCCGATCCGTGCGGCAGCACTTCCACGGCAATGCTGCCCGCCACGGCGCCGAGCCCGCGACCCGTCCAGAGATCGCGCACGGCACCGACTCGTTCGAGATTCAGCCGCTCGAGCGGAAAACGGATGCTGCGGGGCTTCGCCGAAAGGTTGAACAGCGCAAGGTAGAACTCGTCAGGACTGCTGCCCCGTGCGGTCCACACGCGGGTGCCGTCCTCGAGGAAATGCGGCTGGTTATCCGAACTCGCCTGATTGACGGCGATGACATCGCGATTGGTCAGTAGGTCGAGGGTCAGTCGATCAAGGTGGCGCAGGTCGCCGCCCATGATCAGCGGCGAACGCGCGATCGACCACAGGGTCATCAGCGTGCGTTGCTCTTCCGGGGTGAATCGGGTGTTTCGGGTGCCGAGGGCCAGGCGGCCGAGCGGCAGCATGTCCGCATCGGGCCAGGCACCGGGACGACGCCAGGGGTTCCAGTTCTCGAGCCGGGTGAACTGGGCTTCCAGCATGGGCCATTCGTCCCAGAAGTCGTCGCTGATGCGCCACATCTGGGCAAACTCTCGCACGTGCTCGCCGCGCAGCACCGGCGTCTCTCCCGGTGAGAGGGAGAGCACCATCGGCCGACCTGAGGAGCGGATGGCCCGGTGCGCCGCCTCGATCTCGGCGGCGTGAGCGTCATAGGGCCGGCTCATGTCGTCCATCTTGATGAAGTCTACGCCCCACGAGGCATAAAGCGCGAAGATGCTGTCGTAGTAGGACTGAGCGCCCGGCTTGCGCATGTCCACCCCATACATGTCCGGGTTCCAACTGCAGAGGCTGGACGCGTCCGCAACATCGCGGGCCCGTACATCGGTCCCCAGCACCGGCAGGTTGCGCTCGACGGCAAGGCGCGGGATGCCGCGCATGATGTGGATGCCGAACTTCAGACCCAGCGCATGCACCTCGTGAGCAATGGCCGCAAAACCGACGCCATCGGCGGCGGACGGAAACCGATTGAGAGCCGGCGTCACCCGACCGAACTCGTCCATCGCAGGCACCGGCCTGCTGTTGTAGGTGTAGCTTTGCGCTTCGGGTTCGTACCACTGGATGTCGATGGTGAAGACGTCGTAGCCAGCCGGCAGGAGTTTGTCCGCCATGATGCGGGCCGTTTCCAACGCCTCTGCCTCGGTGATGGTGGTGGCGAAGCTGTTCCAGCTGTTCCAGCCCATCGGGGGGGTCGGGGCCAGCTTGACCGAGGCGGCGGACGTCATGGTCGAACCTCATTCCGGCAGTGGACAAGATCACGCCTGTAGCGCGGGCGCTCCGGGCGTCAGTCCGCAGGTGACAGGTGCTGGCGCAACGCGTCAATCCAGTCACGCGCCTGAAGGCGCTGCCAGACCTGCTCGCGATCCGCCAGATGCAGGTGGCTTTCCGACCAGCGAACGAGATTCTGCGGATCCACCAGCTCCTCCAGCCGATCGATCAGGACTACCGGCAGACCCCGATAAAGCGGATCGAGGCTCGAGTGGGTGGTTACGACTATGGCGCCGAGGTGGAGCGCCTCCCACGTCCGGTGGCAATCGAGCCCATTGCCCCTGAGGCTCAGCACGAACCGGTTCGCGGCATAGCGCCGCCAGGTTGCGATCTGGGTGATGCGTCGCGAAGCTACGACAGCGTGCGCAGCGTTGTGGAGAAGAGAAAGCGCAACCCGCCGCTCGCCGGATGCGGGGCTGATGCCGATATCGGAGTAGAGCGTCATCGGCCGTGCGGCCGCCGGGACCGCTGCCATGGACAGCGCACGCAACTGCTCCGCCGACTTCCGCGGACTGCCGAAAGGCCTTTCGAAATGCAATGGAAGCCCGATCGGGAACGGCCGGATCACTGGGTGGTCGATCACACCGCAGTTCTGGGTGTACCACGCCCGGAGCCAGGGTGAGGCCAGCAGACGATCCACGGTGTCGCGGCGCAGCTCCTGAGGCACAAGGGAATCGCCGTCGGTTGAGAGCAGCACGAACGGCCGGCTGATGGTAGGGAGCACACGCGTGGCGAAAGTGTCGATGTCGACAGTCTCGCCCTCGCGAGAGCGCGACCCGAGTCGGACCCAGATTAATCCCGAGGCGCCCGCAAAGGCACGTTCGATCACGTCCTCGGACTGGACCAATTCCGTGCCCTGTGCCCAGTAGTCCCTGGGTCCAGCAGAGTCGCAGAGCCGGGCTATCCCCTTGGACCACAACAGCCCCTCATCGGGGAGGTCGTGGGGTTGGTGCGTGTGCTCGGCCACCCTGCGGGCGGCGCGTAGCGCTAGTTGCCGCAGCCGGCGATCCAGTCGGTCCAGTGCGTCCGGCAGTGTTCTATCACGTCTCACGGCACAGCCGGCATTCTGTTCATGGCCTCCCTCGCCTGCGCGGTTTCCATGCAACGAGGGCGGCACGTCGGCAACCGGATTCTGAGCGCTACGTCCGGGGGTTAGGCACAAGGTCCCGGTTGTGCAGGAACGGCGGCCGTGCCATCCATTCGGCCGCCCAATGACAGACACGCATCCGCCGCACGTCCTCAAGTCCACTCCGTTCCGCCACTTCCTGTTCTCTCGCGCGCTCTCCTCGATCGCGTTCCAGGGGTCGGCGGTCGCCATCGGCTGGCTGGTCTACGACCGGACGCGCAACCCGTTCGACCTCGGCCTCGTGGGGCTGTTCCAGTTCCTGCCCATGCTGGTGCTGACGTTTGTCGCAGGGCAAGTCGCCGACCAGATCGACCGCCGCCGTATCGCCCTCGTCTGCCAGCTCGTCGAGGCGGTGGTCATGTGTGGTATCGTGGTGGGCATCTGGCAGGGTTGGCTGCCCACCTGGGGCATCTTCATCGGGGTCGCCTTGCTGGGGGCGGCGCAGGCGTTCGAGCGCCCGGCCATGGCTGCGCTACTCCCGAGCATCGTGCCAACCGTGCAATTGCAGAGCGCCGTCGCAACATCGACTTCAGTGATGCAGACGGCCATGGTGCTGGGTCCGGCCATGGGTGGCCTGCTCTATGGCGCCGGTGCCATCGTGCCATTTGCCTTCTCGGCGGTCTGCTTTGTCATTGCGAGCCTGAACGTCGTTGCGATTCCACCGCCTGCCAACCCGCCGCGGCGGGCGCCGGTCACGCTAGAATCGGTGTTTGCCGGCCTCGCCTTCATCCGAAGCCGGCCGCTCATGCTCGGCTGCATTTCGCTCGATCTCTTCGCGGTACTGCTCGGCGGTGCAACGGCGCTGTTGCCGGTCTATGCACGCGATATCCTCTTTGCCGGCCCGTGGGCGCTCGGATTCCTTCGGACGGCGCCCGCGGTCGGCGCGGTCGCCATGTCGCTTTATCTTGCGCGCTTCCCGCTCAAGCACAGTGTCGGGGTTACCATGCTCTGGGCCGTCGGCGTGTTCGGGCTGGCCACCGTGGTCTTCGCCTTCTCCACCAACATCGTGCTTTCGATCGTCATGCTGCTGACGCTAGGTGCCGCCGATACGATCAGCGTGGTGATACGCTCCTCGCTCGTGCAGTTGCTGACGCCGGACGAGATGCGCGGCCGGGTCAACGCGGTGAACTCGCTGTTCATCGGCGCCTCCAACCAGCTCGGCGAGTTCCGCGCCGGCATCGCTGCCGGCTATATGGGGCCGGTCCTGGCGGTGGCGGTCGGAGGATTGGGGACCATCGCTGTGGTGCTTGCCTGGGCCCGACTGTTCCCGACGCTGCGCAAGGTAGACACGCTCTCCGGCTGAGCAGCGAAGCACGTGCGGCGCCTGTCCACGAAAGCGTGATCAGCTTTCATCCCCGATTGTGTCCGGCGCGCACTCGACAAGTGTGCCCGCAATTTCGTTGGGTGTTGCATCGTTCAGCCACTCGCGAGATCACCTTGACCACCCGACGCTTGTTCCTCGCCGGCAGCGCAGCATTCGCGCTCAGCGCCTGCTCTTCGACGGGCAGAAGCAACCTTAACTCCAATGTCATTCAGGTCGACGAGCCCTGGGCCAGTCACTACTCGCTGCGCAACGACAATGGATACACGATCCCCGGAATCGATATCCGCAGGATTCCGCAGCAGTACTGGCGGCAGGAAGTCGAGTACTACGGTTCGGAGGCTCCCGGTTCGATCGTCGTAAACACCACGGACCGGTTCCTCTATCTCGTGCAACCCGGCGGATGGGCGATCCGCTACGGTGTCGGCGTCGGACGCGAGGAGGGTCTCAACTTCCGCGGCAACGCGACCGTCGGCCGAAAGGCGGCGTGGCCGCACTGGACCCCCACCGCCAACATGATCAGAACGCAACCCGACAAGTATGGTCCCTTTGCCTCGGGCCTCGAGGGCGGACTCAAGAACCCGCTCGGCGCTCGCGCGCTCTACCTCTACCGCGGCGGCAAGGACACCCACTTCCGCCTGCATGGCACGATCGAGCCCTACTCCATCGGCGAGAGCGTTTCGTCCGGCTGCATCCGGCTGATCAACCAGGACATCATCGACCTCTACGGACGTGTGCAGACGGGAGCGCGCGTCACTGTCATCTCCTGACTTTGATCTGGGTCAACAACGACTTGTCGGACGCGTGGTGAACTCCCTGCGCTTTGCAAGGAGTTTTCGACAATGCCCCCCGATGCCGCGCTCTTCGTCAGTGCCGTGATTGTTGCCTATACCGTCTTCATCGTGACCCTCGCCTGGGCACAACACCGCGCGGGCGGTCCTGCCACCGACTGAAACCGATCAGGGCCGGGCGGGTTCGACCACCCGCCCGGCCCTCAGCTCAAGCACCCGGTCGAAACTCTGCGGTACGTCCGCGTGGGTTATGACAATGGACGTGCGCCCCCGGGTCAGCTCCGGCAGCTCGGCGAGAAGCGCCCTCTCCGTGTCTCGGTCGACCCCGCTGGTCGGCTCATCAAACACCAGTATGGCCGCATCCGACAGCAGCGTGCGCGCGAGGCACAGACGACGCGCCTGGCCTGAGGAAAGCGTGCGACCGGCTTCACCCAGAACACTGTCCAGTCCCTGCGGCAGGCTGCGCACGAAGTCTCCCAGGCGTACCTTGTCCAGCACGTGCCAGAGCTCCTCCTCGGTAGCTCCATTGCGGCCTATGAGCAGGTTGGCGCGCACCGTGTCCAGAAAGACCGGTGCATCCTGCGTCATCATGGCGATCCGCGAGCGCAGCACATCGCCACGCACCTCGCGGATGTCGCGGCCGGCGATCCGTACGGTGCCGGATTGCGGGTCGGCGAGCCGCACCAGCAACTGCGCGACAGTCGACTTGCCCGCACCGCTCGGCCCCACAATCGCCACGCACTCGCCGTCGTGCACTGCAAAGTCCAGGGGGCCCACGACCATGTGGTTGCCGTCGTAGCCGTAGAGGACGCTCTCGCAGCAGATACTGCCACCCGGCGGCAGCGGCTGCGGTGCGGTCGGTTCGCCTATGGCCGGTGGCGTGCTGGCGATGGCGTCCAGCCTCTCGGCGGCTGCGGCGGCTCCGGCAAGGCGGGTCGCGCTGCGGACGAGCATGGCCGAGGCTTCGAAACTGGCTATCACGGCCAGCAGCAGGCCTGCCAGCACGGGCCCCTCCACGGCGCCTCGGTCGAGCGCAGCAAGCCCGGCTGCGAGGACGCCAACCATGGCACCACCCGCAAGCACCTGCACCAGCGCTGCGGCCATGGCGGCGATCCGACCCAAGCGACGGCGGGCCATCGCGAGCCGCGCAGCGGCAACGCCCAGGCGGTCGGCAGCGAGATCTGTTGCAGCGAACAGGACGAAGTCGCGATGGCCGTCTAGCCCATCCAGAACGGACTGACGCAGTTCCGACATCGCCGTAACCACCTCGGCACCAGTCCGGCGCGAGACGAGGACCAGCCCGACCGGGACCAGCAGAACCGCGGCCAGGAACAGCAGTGCATAGACGAGGGCAGCGCCCGGGAGGAAGATCGCAAGCACTACCGTCATCAACATCCCGGCCAGTACCGCGGTGCTGATCGGCCCGAGCGCCATGAGGAACATCGTATCGAGCGCCTCGACGTCGGCGAGCAGGCGGTTGACGAGATCGCCGCGTCCGAAGCGCCGCGTCAGGGGTACCAGGGGGAACAGGCGCGTGAACAGCCAGACACGCAGATCCGAGAGCAGACGAAGCGTCGCGTCGTGGCCGGCAAGCTTCTCGCCGTAGCGCGACAGAATGCGCACGAAGGACAGGCCACGCACGCCGGCTGAGGGGGCAAAGAGGTTGAAGGCAGGTCCGGCGGTACTAAGTGCCGCAGCAGTGAGGAACCAGCCGGAGAGCCCCAGCAGCGCTACTCCGGCGAACAACGTGACCAGGGACAGGAGCAAGGTCAGCACCAGGGCCCCTTTCAGGCGCCCCAGCAGGGGGGCAAACGTGAGGATTGCCTTCATGCGACACCTGCCTTGGACTGAGCGGGGACAGGCCGGGGCGTGGGCAGCAGCCGTCCCCCGGCGATGCGGAAGACATGCTTCATGCGCGCCGCCACGGCGTGCGAATGGGTGACGACGATCAGGGTGCGATCCTTGGCAAACTCGCCGAGCCCGTCGAGCACGGCAAGCTCGGTGGCGGCGTCGAGGTGCGCGGTCGGCTCGTCGAGCAGCATGAGCCCGGGGTTGCGCAGGTAGAGACGCGCCAGCGCCACCCGCTGTACCTCGCCACCCGAAAGGCCGAGCCCGTCTTCCCCGATGCGGGTGGCAAGCCCCTCGGGCAGCAGATCGGCAAAGTCGGTAACGCAGGCAAGTTGCGCGGCGCGGCGGACTGCAGCGTGGTCGGCGTCGCGGCGGCCAAGCCGGATATTGTCGGCGATGCTGCCAGCGAAGATGCGCGGGCGTTGCCCAAGCACAGCTATCCTCGTCCGAAGCTCCACCTCATCGATGTCGCCAATCGGCTTGCCGCCTAGCCGGATCGCACCATCGAAGCCGCGAAGGCCGGCCACGGCTTCGAGCAGGGTCGACTTGCCGATGCCGCTTGCCCCAAGGATGGCTATGTGCTCGCCCGCCTGGACCGTCAGGTCCACGTGGTCGAGAACGGGCCGTCCGTCGGGTGTGGT
Source organism: Pseudomonadota bacterium (assembly GCA_023430705.1). GTDB lineage: Bacteria > Pseudomonadota > Alphaproteobacteria > Rhizobiales > Devosiaceae > Devosia_A. The sequence goes on from JAEYZJ010000239.1 coordinate 9,241, forward strand.
CATCGACACGGCGCGAAGCTCGACCGACTGGGCCGCACCCGCACCTAGACGCAAGACCGGGGAAGGCACGACGGTTTCAGCGGGCTCGCCTGGCAGTTCGCCGAGCCGGGCCTCGATCTCGGCAACCGCGGCCTTGGCGGTGGCCCGGTCGTGGTAGTGGGCCGCAAGCAGGCGGAGCGGATTGTAAACCTCTGGCGCCATCAGGAGGCAGAACATTCCCGCGGCAAGCGTCAGTTCCGTACCGCGCAACGATACGAGATCGAGGTAGGTCAAGCCGATATAGAGCGCTACTCCGGCAACACCGAGCGCGGCGAAGAACTCGAGTACGGCCGAACTCAGGAAGGCGATGCGCATGACCCGCATCGTGCGCGCGCGCAACTCCTCGGAGGCGGCACGCACGCGCTCTGTCTCGCGCGTTTGCTTTCCGAAGAGCTTTAGCGTGGTGAGCCCCCGCAGTCGGTCGGCGAAGTGCCCGCTCAGGCGGTTGAGCGCGTCCGCCTGGGTGCGGCTCGCCGCTTCCGCACCCCAGCCGGCCAGCGCCATGAACACCGGAATCAGCGGAGCCGTGACCAGGAACAGAACGGCTACCACCCAGTCGATGGGAAGCACCGCAGCCGCGAAGATGAGCGGCAACAGGGCGGCCTGGAACATCGCTGGCAGGTAGCGCACGAAGTAGCCCTCGAGCGCCTCTACCTGCTCGATCACCGTACTCGCGAGTGCGCCCGAGCTGCGTGCGGAGTCCTGCGCGGTCGACGCGGCCATCAGGCCGGCGAACATCGTCCGGCGCAGGCCCAGCTTGAGTCTCTCGGCCACCTCGACCGCAGCCATCTCACCGAACAGTGACAGAGCTGCCCGGAGGCAGACAACCAGCAGGATGAGAAGAATGGCTTCCCAGAGCACATCGAGCGGTCGTTGCCCGACGATCGCATCCCCCAGCACGCCGGCCAGGAGCCATGCCTGCAGGAGGAGAAGCAGCCCGGAGAAGAAGGGCAGCCCGATCGAGAGGGCTGCTAGCCCACGCTGTGTCGCAACCAGCCGGTTGAGCCAGCGCACTGGTGCGACATTATCCGTCTTGTTCGTCATGGCCTTGTCGTGCTGAACAGTTGGCGGTCTTTTGCGCCATTGTTGTGGTGTGCTGCTTGATATCGATCAAAGCGCCGCCGCACGAGTGCGAGTACAGCGGCAGCCAATCCGGCCCTGCGCCGGACAACAGAAGGCATTCAACATGGTCGATCCGTTTGTCGTCGATCTGTCGCGTTTTCAGTTCGCCGCGACAGCGATGTACCACTTCCTGTTCGTACCGTTGACGCTGGGGCTCTCCGTGATCATGGCAATCATGGAGAGCGTCTACGTGATGACGGGGCGCCAGGTCTGGCGCCGGGCTACCCTTTTTTGGGGAACACTGTTCGGCATCAACTTCGCCATGGGTGTCGCGACCGGTATCGTCATGGAGTTCCAGTTTGGCATGAACTGGAGCTACTACAGCCACTACGTGGGTGACGTGTTCGGTGCGCCGCTCGCCATCGAGGGGCTGATGGCCTTCTTCCTCGAGGCAACCTTCATCGGCCTGTTCTTCTTCGGCTGGGACCGGATGCGGCCCGTGGCGCACCTGGTAGTGACGTGGCTCGTGGCGCTCGGTGCCAACTTCTCGGCGCTCTGGATCCTCATCGCCAATGGCTGGATGCAGAATCCGGTGGGCGCAAGCTTCAATCCCGACACCATGCGCATGGAAGTCACCAACTTCATGGAAGTGGTGTTCAACCCTGTGGCACAGGCCAAGTTCGTCCATACGGTGTCGGCGGGCTATGTCACCGGCGCGGTGTTCGTTCTGGCGGTCAGCGCGTTCTATCTGCTGCGCGGCAGGCATGTGGATTTCGCCAAGCGTTCGATCGTGGTGGCGGCGAGCTTCGGCCTTGCGTCGGCTCTTTCGGTGGTCGTACTGGGCGACGAGTCGGGCTATGTCGCGACTGAACACCAGAAAATGAAGATCGCCGCGATGGAGGCGATGTACGAGACGGAGCCCGCCCCTGCGGGGCTGACGCTGTTCGCCATCCCGGGTCGCGACGGGCATCCGACCTTCGAGGTGAAGCTGCCGTGGATTCTCGGCATCATCACCACGCGTTCGTTCGACCGCGACCTGCCGGGCATCACGGAACTCACCGAGCATGCGGCACTGCGCATCGCCAACGGACTCAAGGCCTATGACGCGTTGATGGCGATCCAGGCTGACCCGAACGATACCGCAGCGCGTGAGGAGTTCGACGCCAACAAAGCGGATCTCGGCTACGCGCTGCTGCTCAAGAAGTATCGGCCCGACATCGAGAACGCTACGGGCGAGGAGATCGTCCAGGCTTCGCTCGACACGGTCCCCGACGTGTGGCCGCTGTTCTGGAGCTTCCGCATCATGGTGGGCGCGGGCTTCTTCTTCATCGCCTTCTTCGCGCTCTGGTTCTACAAGGCCTCGATCCACCGGTTCCAGGACCAGCGCTGGCTGCTGTGGACGTCCCTCTTCGTCCTGCCACTGCCGTGGGTAGCGGTCGAGCTCGGCTGGCTGATAGCCGAATACGGCCGGCAGCCGTGGGCGGTGGAGGGAGTCCTCCCCACCTTCTACGCGGCCTCGGGATTGAAAGTCTCGGACCTGGCGATCTCGCTGACGTTCTTCGTCACCCTCTACACGGCCCTGCTCGTCGTGGAGTGCTTCCTGATGGTCAAGGCCGTCAAGAAAGGACCGTCGGACACGTCGGGCCTCGACGCTCCGGCCCAGCCTCCCCCGCCGCCCGAGCATGTCGTGGCCGCCGCCCCCGCCAAGTAAGGAGCTGACAAATGAGTTCTGTCCCGATGGACTACGAGACGCTGCGCCTGCTCTGGTGGCTGTTGCTGGGCGTGCTGCTCATCGGCTTTGCCGTCATGGGCGGCCGCGACCTCGGCGTCGGCATGCTACTGCCGTTCGCGGCCCGGACCGACGATGAGCGGCGGGTGCTGCTCAACGTCGTCGGCCCCACCTGGGAGGGCAACCAGGTCTGGCTGATCCTGGGCGGCGGCGCGATCTTTGCCGCCTTTCCGCCGCTCTACGCAGTGAGCTTCTCGGGCTTCTATATTGCCATGATAGCCATCCTGCTGGCCCTGATCCTCAAGCCTGTCGGGTTCAAGTATCGCGGCAAGATCGCGGATCCGCTGTGGCGCGCAACCTGGGACTGGTCGCTGTTCATCGGCGGGTTCGTCCCCACCCTGGTGTTCGGCGTTGCGGTGGGAAATCTCTTTCTCGGGGCGCCTTTCCGCTTTGACCAGTCGCTGCGCGTCTCCTACGAGGGGAACTTCTTCGGGCTACTGACGCCGTTCGCTTTGCTGGCCGGACTGGTCAGCGTCGCCATGCTGGTGACGCAGGGCGCAGCGGTGATCGTCGGCCGGACCACGGGCGACACGGCCGAGCGCGCCCGTCTGTATGGGCGTTGGGCGGCGCTGGCGACGATCGTGCTGTTCGCGCTCGGTGGGTATCTCGTGATCTCGGTGCTCAACGGCTACAGCCTCACGAGCCCGGTAGACCCGGCGGCGCCATCGAACCCCTTCGGCAAGACGGTGGCCTTTGAGGCCGGAGCCTGGGCGGCAAACTACCGCACGATCCCGTGGATGGCTGCAGCCCCGGTCATTGCGGTCCTCGGCAGCCTCATCGCCTGGTGGGCGCTGGGTGCTCGCCGCGGCCTCATCGCGCTGCTCGGCTCCAGCACGGCGATCGCCGGGATCATCGCCACGGCCGGCCTGACGCTGTTCCCGTTCTTCCTGCCGAGTTCGGTCGACCCGAACTCGAGCCTGACGCTGTGGGATTCCTCGTCGAGCCAACTGACGCTTTTCACGATGCTGCTCGCCACGATCTTCTTCCTGCCCATCATCCTCATCTACACGAGCTACGTGTTCCGGGTGATGCGCGGACCGGTGACGCCGGAGAGCATCAGCAAGAATCCGAACGCCTACTGAGGACAGAACGAGATGTGGTATTTTTCCTGGATACTCGGCCTCGGCCTTGCATGTGCCTTCGGGATCCTGAATGCGATGTGGTTCGAGTTCCGCGAGGACGCTGAGCAGTCGAAGTCGAACCCAGACAGCAGCCGCCCGGCTGCCTGAGTTGCAGCGCTCGCATGACTCACCTCTCCCCGCCGGGGAGAGGTCCCGGCCTTTCATTCCGCCAACGTGTTCTTCTCGATCCTGCCGTCCTTCATGATGACGACGAAGTTTCCGGGGTCGGCAACGAGCCGGATATCCTCTAGCGGGTTGCCGTCGACCAGCAACAGGTCCGCGAGGGCCCCCTCCTCCACCACGCCAATCCTGCCGGGATAAGGATTGCGCAGCCCCGTCAGCTGCAGCAGTTCGCCGTTTGTGGCAGTCGCCATCTCGAGCGCCTCGGCGGCAGTATACCAGTTGGTGAGCAGGGTAAGCATATGGCCCTGCGTCTTCGCCAGCTCAGGCGAGAAAAGGATGTCGGTGCCGAAGGCCGTCCTGATCCCGTACTTCCTCGCCCATCCATAGATTCGATCGGTACCGGCGATGACTTGCCGCAGCTGGCGGCGGCTCTCCTCGCTGAGGGGCACACCTTCCTCGAAGCCTGCGTCGAACGGCTGGGTGGAGAGCCAGACGCCCTTGTCGGCCATCTGCCGGGCGACCTTCTCGTCCATCAGGTGGCCGTGTTCTATGACTCTCGCTCCTGCTTCAATGGCGCGCTCGATCGCCGCGGACGTATAGGCGTGTACCGCGAGGTACGTGCCCCAGTTCTCCGCGGCCTCCACGGCAGCCTTGAGCTCATCGAGAGAGAAGGTCGAAACGTCGAGCGGGCTGAAGGGCGAGGCGACACCGCCGCCAGCCGTCAGCTTGACCTGCGAGGCACCGAGCATCAATTGCTCGCGCACGCGGCGGCGCACCTCGTCCGGACTGTCGGCGATCATTGCCATGCCGAGCTGTTCCATGCGGCTCAGTTGCGCGGGGTTGCGCGGCAGCTCCCAGAGCTGGCGAAAGTCGCCATGACCACTGGTCACGCTGATCATGGCGCCGGAGGGGTAGATGCGAGGTCCGGTGACGAGCCTTTCGTCAATCGCCCGTTTCAGCGAGAAGCTGTAACCGCCCATATCGCGCACGGTCGTAAAGCCACGCATGAGTGTCGACTCTGCCTCGGCCGCGGCAAGCATGGTGGTGTAGCCGGCATCGTTTGCCAGTCCCTCTGCCGGTGTGATGCGCACCAGCATGGAATGCCAGTGAGCGTCGATGAGTCCCGGCATCAGCACCCGGCCGCCGGCATCGATGACCAGGGCATCTCCGACCTCGATCGGATCAGGCGAGATAGCCTTGATGGTGTTGCCGACGACGAGGACGTTGCTCGGTGGGCTCAGCCCCGGACCATGCCCGTCAAAAATGCGCACGTCCTGGTAGAGGACGGGGCTCATCTCCTGGGCCATTGCCGTGGGCAGGATAAGGCAGAGGGCTGCAGAGATCACTGAAACGAAGATTCGCATGATCATCCCCATCGCATCCGGTGCGGGTATCAATGCGCCCCTATCGCTATCGCATTGCGACGGGGATCGGCCGATGTCGAATCGAAGTTGCCGATAATCAGATCGATCAGGGAGTGGGTGCGTCTGGACGCAACAGCCCCTCGAGCTTCAGTTCTGCCCACAGATCGTCGGGAATGGCTACCCGCATGCTCTCGACGTTGCGCTTGGGATGATCGGGATGGAAAGCCCCCGGGATCACGGACGCAACAATCGGGTGGTGCAGCGTGAACTGCAGCGCGGCCGCAGCCAGGGGAACGCCGTGGCGTTCGCAAACGGCCTGCATGCGCCCTATGCGGTCCCGCTGCTCGTCGTTGGCGATGGCGTAGTTGTAGCGGGCGCCCGGCACCGGCCCTGTCGCGAGAATTCCCGAGGCGAACACGCCGCCGATGATGACGCCGACGACGCGTTCCTCGCAGAGCGGGAACTCGGAATCGAGCACTGGCTGCTCTGCCAGGGTGTAGGGCAGCGCGACGAGGAAGAAGTCGAGATCGAACCGCTCGAGGAAGCGCGGGATGGTTCCCATGCGGTTGACGCCGGCGCCGATCGCCTTGATCAGGCCCGCCGACTTGAGTTCGGCCAGGGCGCGCATGCCGCCGCCCTTGTCGAGCGCGTCGAAGTGCTGCGCCACCAGTTCCTCGCTACCGAGGTTGGCGAGGTCAAGGTCGTGGATCACCAGCACATCGACGCGGTTGCTACGCAAGCGCTGCAGGCTGTCCTCGTAGCTGCGCATGATGCCGTCATAGGTGTAGTCATGCCGGTGCTCGAACCTCAGGCCCTCCGCCCAGGCACGCTCGCTCGCCTCGAAGGCGGCGACGTCCTTGGGCGCAAACAGCACGCGCCCAACCTTGGTCGAGACGATCGCCTCCCCGGGAGGGCGCAGGTAGAGGCCGCGGCCCATCCGGTGTTCGCTCAGCCCGCGCCCGTACCAGGGCGATGTATCGTAGAAGCGCACTCCGGCATCCCAAGCCGCATCCATTGTGGCGTCGGCCTGGTCTTCCGGAACGACGTTAAAGATGTTCCCCAGCGCGGCGCCGCCCATGCCCAGCCGGGGCAACTCGAGCGAGGTGCGGCCAAGCCGGCGGAGCGCGAACGGATCCATCGGATCAGGCCCCGTATGGCACAGGCGTCGGAACGATCACCGTCAGCAACTCGTCAATCTCCCGCTGTGTGATCGGGTCGATGGCGGTTGTCGGAGAGCGCACCAGAGCGTTGCGGATGATGCCTCGACGCACCAGCAACTGCTTGTGGATGGCATAGAAGATGTCACCGCCCTGGTTGCCGAGCCGGTTCACCGCCATGATCGTGGCGTCGAACCGCTCGCGGGCGGACTTCTCGTCGCCCTTCTGAAAGGCGTCCCAGACGGCCACGAAGTCATCGGGCTGACTGCAGAACGGCATTGTGCCGTGCGCGCCGCGGCGCATCTCCTCGATGAAATAGCTGCCACCCGCGCCGCCGAAGATGGTCAGCCTGTCACCCGCCCCTTCCGACATGGCCTGCACCTTGGCCGTCACAGGCAGCGTCTCGACCTTGATGTAGGTGACGTTGCTGCAAGCATCGGCAATGCGGAGCGCGAGGGCGGGCGAGATCGGTCCCTGCGGCACGTCCTGCAGGAAGATCGGGATGCCCACAGCGGCGTCGATCGCCTTGTAGTACTCGAAGATCTCGTCCGAACTCACCGGCATGAAGGAGGGTGGGATGACCATCAGCGCATCGGCGCCTGCGGCCTCGGCGGCCTTCGAGTAGAAGACCGCGAGGTCGGTGCCGGCCGCACCCGAGTTGATGATGATCGGGACTCTGCCATTGACGGCCTTTACCGTGGCGCGGGTGATCTGGGCGCGCTCGGCCTCATTGAACTTGAACACCTCGCTACCCAAGGCGACGCCTAGTCCGTGGACTCCGGCCGCGATGTTGAAGTCGATGAGGCGCGCGAGACTTTCTTCGTCAATCGTGCCGTCGCCATGGAACGGGGTGACGAGAATGGGCACTACGCCCCTGATGGCGGCCGAATTCATGGGTGTATAGCCTCTAGCGATTTTCGAAGTTGAACATTTCCTCGACGGGCCACTGCACCGGCGAGAAATCGGGGTTGGTTTCCATGTATGGCGCCATCATCTCCCACCAGCGCCAGGTAAGGTCGGTGGGCCGGTCGTCGGGCGAGGGAGAGGCGTCGCGTTCCATGTAGGCGAACAGGTCTAGCCCGTTGCGGTAGATCGAGAAGGTGCGCACGCCATCGCGCTTCATCGCCTCGAGCATCTCAGGCCAGATCTCGTCGTGCTTTTGCTTGTATATCGCCTCGTTTCCGGGCTTCAGCTTCATCATCCAGGCAATGCGGACCACCTGTCTCTCCTAGATTGCAATGCGTTGGGCTGCCGGCGCGGCAACAGGCGGCCAGACGCCGGCATAGCCGAGGCGGCGGCTCACGTGCTGGCAGGCGTCCCACAGCAAGGCGACGGTCTGCATGACATTCTCCGCACCGGCCTTCTTGACCGACGGCCCGGTGACACTCAGGGCACCGACTGAGTGGCCCGTGCGGTCGAGCAGCGGCACTGAGACACAATAGACACCCATCACCACTTCCTGATCGTCGATCGAATAGAAGCGCTGGCGGATGCGTTCGATCTCGTCGCGCAACTGGTCGGCGTCGGTGATCGTATGGCCGGTCAGGGCCGGCAGCGGGTGGGTGAAAACCTCCTCACGCAGCTCCTCGCTCATGAATGCCAGCATGGCCTTCCCCGCTCCGCCGCAGTTGAGCGGACCGCGCGAGCCGATGCGCAGGTCGAGCTGCATGCCCTCGTTGCCGCGCACCTTGTCGATGCAGACGCCGTGCAGGCCGCTCAGCGCGTTGACGTTCACAGTCTCCCCCGTCGCCTCGGCGATCCGTTCGGCGAACGGTCGGCAGAGGCGCGGCAGGTCGATGCGGTCGAGCTGCAGGCCGGTAATCTCGAGGAGACGGAAGCTCAGCTCCCACTCGCCGGTCGGGGTACGATCGACGACCCCGGCCTCCGCGAGGTCGAGCAGCATCCGGTGCACCGACCCCAGTGGCAACTGAAGTTGCTGGGCAACGGCACGTACGCCAAGGGGGCCCTTCCTCGCGAGAAGGTCCATGGCCTGAACTGACCGGATGATGCTCGACATAGGCCTCTTCGTCTCGTTACCAGTGGGTCTTCTTGGTCGTGGCGTTGGGCTCGATCAGGTTGTCATCGATGTAGTCCCACTCAATTTCGTAGCCCATGCCCGGACCCTTGGGCAGGTGCACGAAGCCGTCGCTGTCGATCTTGTCGACAGTATTCCGAAGATACGGGTGCGGCTTGTCGTAGTCGACGCCTGGAGCGAGGAGACCCTTCTCGTAGTATTCCGACGTGTCCTCGGAGGTCGCCCCGATGACCTGCAAGTTGCCCCAACCGGCCATGTGCATCTCGCACCGCAGCCCGTAGGCCTCGGCGACGATGGCCGTCTTGCGGGCGCCGGTGACGCCACCGCGGACCACGTCGATGCGGCTCATGTCCCCGGCACCGCGCAGGATCCACTCGGCGCGGCTGAAGACGCCACCGGCGATGATCTCGGGGCTGAGGATCGGGATCGACAGCTCACGCGACAGGCGCACGTAGCTCTCGGTCCGGTATTCCGGCATCGGGTGCTCGTACCAGTAGTAATTGAGCTTCTCGAGTTCGCGACCGACCTGGATGGCTTCTTCCATGGTCATGTAGGTGCCCCAGGGGTCGTACATGAGCACGTAGTCCGGGCCGACGGCCTCGCGGACGAGGTGAGCGGTCTCGATGTCAGCCTTGATGTTGGACGGGCGGCCCGGGGTCGGGGTGCCGGTCTCGGGATTCCAGAAGTAGTGCGGGTGGATCTTGTACGCGATGTAGCCCTCGTTCTTGCAGGCAAGGGCGTGCTCGGCATAGACGTGCGGCTTGCCGATATTGGGATAAGTCGAGGCGTAGGCCTTCACCTTCTCGCGCCCGGCGCCGCCCATCAGCTTGTAGACCGGCAGATTGGCGTAGCGGCCGGCGAGGTCCCAGAGCGCGTTGTCGATCACCGACGCGACGTTCTCCTGGATGTTGGCGACCCACATCCACTTCCAGATCATCTCGCGGTCCATCGGGTCCTGGCCAAGGAGCAGGTCCTTGATCCGCCATAGGATCTGCTGCTGGTCGACAACGTTCAGGCCTTCATTGTCGCCATGCGAGCCGCCGCCGAAATAGTGGCCTACCACGCCCTCGTCGGTGTGAATGGTCAGCACCGTCTGCATCAGCTGCGTGTCCGGCAGAGGCAGCGCATGGCCGACGTCCCACCGGTCGGCGGTGGTCTTGAATGTCTTGATGGTGATGTCCGAGATCTTCACGTCACAGGTCCCTGGGTCAAATGATTGGTCTTATTCGTAGGCGTCGCCGCCACGGATACGGTCGAGCAACACGGCGGCCAGCAGCAACAGGCCGACGATGATGTTCACGAAGTACGGGCTGATCGCCTTCAGATCGAGGATGTTGGAAACTCCCGCCACTGCCAGCAGGCCGAGCGCGCCACCGATGGGATTGCCGATGCCGCCGCGGAGGATGGAGTAACCGCCGATCATCAGGGCTGCATAGACTTGGAACTCGAGTCCAAAACCTGTGGCCCGGGCGGCCGAGCCGAGTTGGGCGGCGTAGACGATGCCGCCGAGCCCGGCACCGAAAGCCGAGAGCAGCAGCGCTGCGACGCGCACGCCCGGCACCGAAATGCCGGCGCGCGCCGCGGCACGATCATCGCCGCCGACGGCCTGCACATGGCGGCCGACGCGGGTCTTGGTGACGATCACGGCGGCAACGAAGGTCAGCGCGATGGCGACGAGGAAGAACAGCGGCAGCCCGAACACCGTCATGCTCACGAGATTGAACATGTCGATGTTGAAGGCGAAGATGGCGCCCTGCGAGCCGAGCAGGACCCAGGCGATACCGCGCAGTGCGACCAGCATCCCGAGCGTCGCTGCAATCGGTTCGGCCCCGAAGCCCACGATCGCGAGTGCGTTGATACCTCCGAAGGCGAGGCAGGCGAGCAGGGTGACGGCGGCGGCGCTAGCCGGATCCCAACCGAAGGTCAGGAGCAGCGCGAACAGCGCCGATGAAAAACCCACCATCGAACCGATGGACAGATCAACCACGCCGGCGAGCAGCGCGAAGCCGGCGAAGGCCCCCACGATGAGCGGCACGATGACGAAGGTGCCGATAATCGAGATATTGCCGAAGCTGAGAAACTTCGGGCCGACCCAGAACCAGCCGATCGCGACGACGGCGATGAAGGTCAGCGTGATGGAGGCGACCGAACCGGTGAGAGCGGCGCGCCAGTCCTCGCTCAGTCCCCTGCGGGGCGGTGCAGCGGTCATGTCGGTCATGGTGTGCCCTTGCGTGCCCGCCACCCATCGATGGCGACGGCGATGACGAGGATGAAGCCCTGGAAGATCGACTGCGTGTCCGAGCTCAGGCCGAAGAAGACCAGCGCGGTGGGAATGGTCGACAGAAAGCCGACCGAGAGCAGCAGCATCCAGAAGTTGCCGCGCCCTCCGGCCAGCGAGATGCCAGCAAGTATCACGCCAGCAATGATGTTGAGCTGCAACGCATTGGCCGAGCTCGGATTGAACGGCCCCGAGGTTGCGGCGAACAGTACAGCCGCGAAGCCGACAAAGCCGCCGGCGATGACGAAGGTCACCAGCCGGGTGAGCCTGAGTGAAATGCCGCGCGCCTTGGCGGCGGCGCGATTGCCGCCGACCGCGATCATCCGGCGGCCATAGCGGGTGCGCGGGACGAAGAAGCCGACAAGCAGGACGAGGGCGAGCATCGGCCAGAAGATCGCGGGCAACCCGAGCACGCTGGTACGACCGAATTGATAGATCTCACTGCCGAGCGGCACTTCGGCCAGCTGAAAGACGAGGAACAGGCCCGCGAGGCCGATGAAGTTCGTCGCCAGCGTTACGATCACCGGATTGAGCTTGGCGAGGACGATGATCCCTGCGTTGAAGGCGCCCCAAACCATGCCGGCGAGGATCGCGCCGGCAATGAC
>JAEYZJ010000274.1 GCA_023430705.1 Pseudomonadota bacterium
CATCGGCATCGTCGCGGTGCTGGCGATGATCCTGTTTGCCATCCGCACCCGCGCCCGCCGTTCGGCGCGCGGCTACGAGACCGAACCCTTTGCTTTCTTCGCGATCAAGAACATCGTGATTGCCGGCCTGGTGCTGTTCTTCACCTACATGCTGGCGTCGTACAAGGGCCTTCCGAACGTCCTCGTCGTGATGGGCGTGCTGATCGCCGGCTTCGTCTTCCTGACCAAGCGAACGACCTTCGGCCGGCGCATCTACGCCATCGGCGGCAACCCCAAGGCGGCAGCCCTTTCGGGCATCAAGACCGAACGGCTGACCTTCTACATCTTTGCCATCATGGGTGCGCTCGCGGCGCTCGCCGGCATGATCTACGCGGCCCGGCTCAACTCGGCGACGCCGAAGGCGGGGCAGGGCCTCGAGCTCGACGTGATTGCGGCCGTGTTCATCGGCGGCGCCTCGGCGCTGGGCGGCGTCGGCCAGGTCGCGGGTGCGGTCATCGGCGCCTTCATCATGGGCGTGCTCAACAACGGCATGTCGATCATGGGCGTCAACATCGATTGGCAGCAGATGATCAAGGGCATCGTGCTGCTCGCGGCGGTGTTCTTCGACCTCTACAACAAGAACAAGGGCTGATCGTCCTCCACAGTCCCTGACGCCAGGGCCCGGATTCCACCATGTGGAATCCGGGCCTTTTCGTTGCGCCGCACCTGGCCGACGCCGAGCCGTTGTGGTTTGGTTTCGCAAAATTGTAACGTTGCAATGAGGGGGATTTCGTTATGGCTCTGTCGATCGCGCAGCGGCTGGATCGCGTGAAGGTGCGGCTCGACGAGCTGCAGTTCTGGAGGGAGAGGGAGACCGCCACGGTTGACGGCTGGCGGCTGAACGGCGAGTCCATCGCGCTTGGCGCGGCATGGCCGAGCCGCGACGGGGTGCAGAAGTTCGAAGCCTCCGTGACCGTGCCAGCGCACTGGCCGATTGCCGACACGAGGCTCTTTCTCGACCTCGGTGGGGAAGCCCTCGCCACGCTGGTCTATGCGGACCAGAGCGTTGCGTTCGGCAACGATCCCTACCACAAGGATTTCCCCATCCGGGGACACGAGTTCAGGATCGAGGCGGAAGCCGTTGCCCGGCTGCCGTTCGGCGAGCCGGTGCGTGCCCCACAGCTCAAGGGTGCGCGGCTCTACTGGCTCGATACGGCGGTGCACGCGTTCCGCACGCGGCTCGAACTGCTGCATGAGCTCTGCGAGGTCATTGCCGAGCATGACGTGGTGCCGCACCTGCTGGCGGCCGCCGAGGAAGCCTTCTATGCGCTCGACTGGCCGTCTGGCACCGAGGACTATGTGGCGCGCTTTGCGGGCCAGCGGGGCCAGCAGCGGATCTGGCAGCTGCCGCCGCTCAAGGACAATCCGGCCGGCCTCTCCGACGAGCAGCGCCAGAGCGTCGTCGCTGCCGACGAGAAGCTCGCGCAGCGCCTCAAGGAGCTCCAGCAGCGCTTCCCGCAGCAGGGCGAGATCGCACTGACCGGCCACGCGCATATCGATCTCGCCTGGCTCTGGCCCTATGCCGAAACCCGCCGGAAGATGCGGCGCACCTTCTCGACCGCCGTGTCGCTGATGGAGGGCAGCAACGAGTACCTCGCGGCTTCGGGGTTCCGCTTCAATCAGTCCACCGCGCAGTACTATGCGCAGATCGAGGAGGACGATCCCGAGCTCTTTGCGCGCATCAAGGCCAAGGTCGCGGCCGGCGGCTGGGAGACGGTAGGGGGCATGTGGGTCGAGCCGGATACGAACATGCCCACCGGCGAGAGCCTGACCCGTCAGATCCTCTACGGGCAGCGCTACTTCGAGCAGAAGTTCGGTGTCCGCCACCGCGTCTGCTGGCTGCCCGACTGCTTCGGCTTCTCCGGCGGGCTGCCGCAACTGCTCAGGCAGGGCGGCATCGACTCCTTCTTCACCATCAAGGTGAACTGGAACGACACCAATACCATCCCGATGGACCTCTTCTGGTGGGAGGGCATCGATGGGTCGCGCGTGCTCGCGCACACCTTCAACAACCCCTGGCACGGCTACAACGGCGCCGTGAACGCGGTGTCGATCGTCAAGACGTGGAAGAATTTCCGGCAGAAGGCCGTACATCCCACGTCGCTGCTCGCGGTCGGCTATGGCGACGGCGGCGGTGGCGTCACTCCCGAGTACGTTGAGCGCGAGATGCAGTTGCGCGACTTCCCCGCTATCCCCAAGGCGCGCTGGTCGAGGGTGGAAGACTTCTTTGCCGGCGCGCATGAGACTGGCAAAGCGGGCCGGCTGCCGGTCTGGCAGGGCGACATCTACCTCGAGCTGCACCGCGCCACGCTGACAACGCAGAGCGCCACCAAGAAGGCGCACCGCCAGGCCGAGCGGGCGCTCATCACTGCCGAGACGGTGGCCTCGCTTGCGGCGCTTCTCGGCGGTCAGCAGCCGGAAAGCCTCGAGCCCATCTGGCGCACCGTCCTCAAGAACGAGTTCCACGACATCCTGCCGGGCTCGTCCATCGCCGAGGTTTACGAGGATGCCGAGCGCGAACTCGGCGAAGCAATCGGACGAGCGGTCGTCCACCAGCAGGAGGCGCTGGCCGCCATCGCGGGCCTCATCCCCTCCGGCGACGTCCGCGATGCGGTCATCGTCGTCAACCCTTCGCTGAGCCGGCGGCCCCTGCGCGCCACGCTCCCGGACGGCACGCACTTCTCCACCCACGAGGTGATGTCCCCACTCGGGATCAGGGTGTTCGCTCGCTCCGAGCTGCGGCCACTGGAGGGGCTCTCGGTCAGCGCGAGGCATCTCGAGAACGCGCATATTCGCGCCAGTATCGGCGCGGATGGGACTGTCACCAGCCTCGTCCACAAGGCGACCGGACGCGAGGCGCTCAACGGCCGGGGCAACCAGCTTTGGGTGTATGCGGCGGACAAGCCCCGCGACTGGGACGCGTGGGACATCGAAGAGGATTACGCCAGGAAGGCCGTGGAACTGAACCAGCCCGAGAGCGTCACGGTGGTCGAGAACACCCGGGAACGGGTGGCGGTCCGCGTCGTGCATCGCTTCCGGGCTTCGACCGTCAGCCAGACCTACAGGCTCGAAGCGAACGGCGTGCGGCTCGACATCGTCACCGATATCGACTGGCACGATCGGCACTGCCTGCTGCGGACCCTGACGCCGGTTGCGGTGCGGGCCACGCACGCGACCTTCGAGCACGCCAACGGGGTAGTGCGTCGCACGACGCACGAGAATACCTACTGGGACCAGGCCCAGTTCGAGGTCCCGAGCCACCGCTTCCTCGACATGAGTGAGCCGGGCTTCGGCGTCGCCCTTCTCAACGACGCCAAGTACGGGCATTCGGCCAAGGGCAACGTCCTCGGGCTCAGCCTCGTCCGCTCGCCGGTATATCCCGATCCGGTGGCCGATGAGGGCGAGCACCACTTCACCTATGCCCTCTACCCCCACGCCGGGGATTGGCATGAGGGGCGCGTTCGCGAGGAGGCCGAGGACCTCAACCAACCCCTCCTTGCGGCCACCGCAAGCGGTGTCGCCGGCGTCAGCTACGAGCCGATAGGCACTGACGGCATTCCGGCGGCGCTCTCGGGCCTGAAGCCGGCCGAGGACGGCGATGGCCTGATCCTTCGCGTCTACGAGCCCTCCGGTCGACGTGGCGACTTCGCGGTGAGTGCGCCCGCTGGCTGGGCCGTCTCCGGGCCGCTCAGCATTCTCGAGGAGCCGATGGAGCGAGGGGAGGGCGCCGATCTGCGGCCGTTCGAGGTCCGCAACTGGCGGTTGTCGAAGGGCTGAACTCAGCCCTTCACCACCTCGACGTCGTCGCGACTGCCCCACTCGGCCCACGAACCGTCATAGAGGATCACGTCCCTCGCGCCGGCCTGTTCCAGCGCGAGCTTCAGCGTCGCAGCAGTGACGCCCGAACCGCAGGTCGTCGCGATGGGTTGGCTCAGGTCTATGCCGGCGGCCTCGAACTGGGCGCGAAGCGTCTCGGCGGACTTCAGCCGGCCGTTCTCAACGAGGGTGTCGGCCGGCGCGCTGAAGGCGTTCGGCATGTGGCCGGACTTGAGACCGGGCCGGGGTTCGGGGACCTCTCCGCGGAACCGCGCCGCGGGGCGCGCATCCGCGATCTGGCGGCTGCCGCTGTTCGAAAACTCCCGCATCAGCGAGAGGCTCGCGACAGACGCAGGGTCGAAGCGTGCGGTGAAGGTTGTGGCAGGGCGAGTCGATTCTCCCGACTCGGTCGGGCGACCCTCGGCCAGCCACGCGGGCAGGCCGCCGGCGAGGATGCGCACGTCCGTCGCACCCATGGTCATGAACGTCCAGCGGACGCGCGGGGCGGAGGAGAGGCCCATGCCGTCGTAGACCACGATGGTCATCTTCTCGCTGATGCCGAGCCCGCCGGCGAGGGTCGAGAACGCCTCGGGACTGAGCAGCATGTGCGGCAAGCCCGTACTGGTATCTGAGTACCTGTCGACGTCGAACCAGATGGCCCCAGGGATGTGCGTGGCCAGATACTCAGCGCGCGGATCGCGGTTCGCGGCGGGAAGGTACCAGCTACCATCGACAATGGCGACGGTGGGATCGGAAAGACGGTCGGCAAGCCAGGCCGGGGTAACGAAGGGGTCGGTCATGAGGTCCTCTTTGCGAGGCAAAATAGGCACTTATACCCGCTTCGTCACCACCCCTCGCATCTAGCTCCCGAGCACGAGGATGTCGCTTGCGGCGATGCCGACGCGTACTGGCGCGCCATAGGCGGGGGGCGGTGTGCGCTGGTCGTTGAAGGTATCGAGGCTGATGGCATTGTCGCCCAGGTCGACCCGCAGGCGGATCACGGAGCCGAGGAAGGCGACCTCAGCCACCTTGCCGTCGAGGACGATGTCGCGGGCCTCGGTGTTGGCCAGCGTGACGGCCTCGGGCCGCATGGTGAGTGCGATCGGCTCGCCGTTCCTGGCGGTATCGGGCAGGGCCGGAACGCTCACAGTGTTTCCGCCGATGCGAACGGTCTTGCGTCCGGCATCCTCGACGACGGCGTTGAGCGTGTTGAGCTGGCCCACGAAGGTCGCGACGAAGCGCGTCTGCGGCCGGTTGTAGATTTCGAACGGCGTGCCGAACTGCTCGACGCTGCCGGCGCTGAGGACCACGATGCGGTCGGAGATCGAGAGGGCTTCCTCCTGGTCGTGGGTGACGAAGACCGTGGTGATGCCAAGTTCGCGCTGGATTTCGCGGATCTGCTCGCGCAGCGAGACGCGGATCTTCGCATCGAGCGCCGAAAGCGGCTCGTCGAGCAGCAGCATGCGGGGGCTGGGGGCCAGCGCCCGCGCCAGTGCGACGCGCTGCTGCTGGCCGCCCGACAGCTCGAAGGGGAAGCGCTTGCCGTAGCCGGTGAGGCCGATCAGCCGCAGCATTTCCTCGACGCGTGCCTCGCGCTGCGGCCGCGGCATGTTCGCGATCTTCAGCCCGAAGCCGATGTTGTCGGCAACGCTCATGTTTGGGAACAGCGCGTAGGCTTGGAACACCATGCCGATCTTGCGCCTGTTGGGCTGCAGCGGGGCAATATCCTTGCCCTCGACGATGATCCGGCCGCTGTCGGGGCGCTCGAAGCCCGCGATCATGCGCAGGATCGTGGTCTTGCCGCAGCCCGAAGGGCCGAGCAGGGAGACGAACTCCCCCTGGTGGAAGCCGAGGTTGACCCCCTTGACCACGGCGGTGCCGCCAAAGGTCTTCACCAGGTCCTCGATGCGGAGAAATTCCTCGGCCATTCGGTCTCAGTCCTTGCGAGCTGTCTTGGGGGCGAAGCGGGCGAGCAGCTGGATCATGCCCATCGCGCCCCAGGTGATGGCGAACGAGATCACCGCCAAGGCTGAGGGCTCGTAGGCCCGGTTGGCGCCGACGTTCTGCATGTAGACGCCGAACACCTGCCGGTTGAGCAGGCTCGCGATGGTGAACTCGCCGATGACGATGGCCAGCGTCAGGAAAGCGCCCGACAGCACGGCGACGATGATGTTGGGGAAGATGACGCGGGCGATGATGGTCGCCTGGTTTGCCCCGAGGATGTTGGCGGCCTCGGTCAGCGTCTGCACGTCGATGGTTCTGAGGCCCGTGTCGACGGCCCGGTACATGTAGGGCAGGGCGAGCGCCACATAGGCCAGCGTCAGCAGCACGTCCGTGCCGAGGTTGCTTCCCAGCAGCGGCAGCACCGAGGAGGTGTTGTACATCCTGATATAGCCGAACACGAGGATAATGGCCGGGATGATCAGCGGCAGCAGCGTCACGAACTCGATGATCGGCCTCAGGTGCGGCGCACGCAGGCGCACGTAATACGCCGCGGGCACGACAATCAGAAGGCCGACGACGATGGTCGCCGCCCCGATGATCAGCGAGTAGCTGAAAGCCGACTGGAAGCGGGGGTCGGCGAGCACGTTTGCATAGGCGTCGAACGACAGGTAGTCGCGCCTGATGCGCAGCGAGAAATGGAACGTGGCATAGAGCGGCACGAGGAAATAGAGCGCACCGAGGATGAAGATCACCCAGCTCCAGAACCTGCCCTGCTTCATTTGAGCCACCGTTCGGCTCGCGTGCGCACGACGAGGTAGATGACGTTGGCGAACGCGGTGATGACGATCATGCCGAGCGCCAGCGCCGCGCCGAGACCGGGATTGTGCAGCACGTCGCCCCGGATCTGCGCATAGAGCAGGATCGGCACGATGTTGAGCGAGGAGCCCGTGAGCGCATAGGCGGTGGCAATCGCGCCGAAGGCGTTGGCAAAGAGCAGCGACAGGGTGCCGAGTAGGTTCGGCCAGAGTACGGGAAAGCCGACATAGCGCCAGAACTGGAAGTTGCTGGCGCCGAGTGTGGCGGCCGCTTCGCTCCACTCCTTCTTCAGCCCGTCGATCGCGGGCGCGATGATCAGCACCATCAGTGGAATCTGGAAGTAGAGGTAGGTGACCGTCAGGCCCCAGAAGCTGAGGATATTGAACGAGCGTGTCAGGTCGAAGCCGAACATCGACTTCAGGACCACGGTCACCAGCCCCAGCCGGCCGAGCGTGGCGAGGAAGGCGAAGGCGAGCGGTATGCCGGCGAAGTTGGACGCGACCCCCGAGAAGGTCATGACCGATGAGCGGATGAAACCGGGCAACCGCCCGCGGATGATGGCGAGGGCGATGGCGAGTCCGATCAGCGCGCCGAGGAGAGCCGAGACAGCGGAGATGCGCAGCGAAATCCAGAACGAGGCGACGATCTGCGGATCGCTCAGGTTCAGGATGTTGTCGAAGGTGAAGTTGCCTTCGCGGTCGAGGAAGGCGCCGACGACAAGGCCGAGCGTGGGCAGGACGAGGAACAGCAGCGCGAACAGGATGAACGGAGCGATGGCGAGGATGTCGCCAGGCCGCAGGGTCGTCAGAAAGCGAAACGGGTTCCCGCCGACGCGCACGGCCGGCCCGGTCGAAGCCGGGTCGGCCGTGGTGTCAGCCGCAGAGCTGACACCGGGCATTTACTGGACGTTGGCCCCGAC
>JAEYZJ010000321.1 GCA_023430705.1 Pseudomonadota bacterium
GCGCATGGTCACACTGGGTTTCAGCAAAGTCACGATGGGCGTACGCTCGGGCGTCCAAGCCGCAATGAACGTGGATGATCTCGACGAGCTGCTGGCGGCGCCCCGTTCGTAGACCACGCCGGCAGGGCGTGTGCCTCCGGTGAGGCCCCTGCCCGGCACCTTAACGAGCGGCCTGTCCTAGAGGAACAGCTGTGGCGCGACGATCACCGTCCGCTCCGCACCCATCGCCTTGGCAAGGCCATCGACCTGCTCGCCAGAATGAGTGCTGCGCACGTAGATGGCCGTCACCAGGTCGAAACTGATCGGCTGCAGCACCTGCACTTCGGCGTCGTTGTACGTCGGTTCACAGTCGCGGCGGCCGAGGTGCCGACGTAACGACGGCGCCTCACGCGTTTCCCGGTCGACGAACATTTCGGAAAACCCCCGCCTTCCACCCAGGTAGGCGCGATGAGTGGAAATTTCGGCGGATGCCGCATTGGTCCAGCAGAAGCAGCATTCATGCGTCCAGTGCACGCTCGCGTCGAGCTCATAAATCAGCCACTCGGTCGCAAGCTCGGCCTGCTTGGCGGCGAACATGGTCCGGTTGAGGCTTTCGATCGAAAGGCTGAGCGCATCAAGGCGGCCGTCCCAGCGGGCGCGATCGGTGATCAGGTACGGAATAGCCGCCGCATCAAGGGAGGCCCTCGATCGCAGGCCGTGTTCTACGATGCGGTCGAGGTCTCCCGCAGGACTGAAGTGATAGAGGTGGTCGATGCCCCTGGCGTGGGCGATCCGGCGGATGTCGGCAGACTTCGTCATGTCGCGAGCGTCGCAGAACTTCTGAAAGACGCACCTCTCAACTACCTGAGCCACGCATCCAGCCAAGTGAGTGTCAGTGACGATGAGGGAAATGACCCCGTCGTCAGCTGCAAGCCGTGCCATGAGCCCGTCGGCTGACAGAAGCGTCTTGGCGAGCAGAAACGCGGCCGCGGCAAGATCTGCCCGGATTGGCCTGACTGGGCCGACCGGCGAGTCGAAGCTCGTGTCGGAGCCAGACGTCCTCTCAATCGAGGTCGATGCGCGGTTTGCAAGAATGAAATGGAAGGTACGGGCGAGCGCCGAAACAGCGATCTGGGACATGCGTGGCTCCAACTTCTGGGTGCACCACGCGCTGCATACGTGTCACGAACTTGGTGAACGAAACGAGAACCTTTTTCAAGCACTTTTGGTCGTCAGTCCCCAGGACTGATGGACGGAATGACGAGTCCATCGAATACAGGTTCGCCAGTCCGAGCATGTAAGCGATGTAGCGCTCATCGAGGCCAGCGCTGCCTAGGTGCAAAGCGAAGAGCCTGCGAAGATCGTGTATCGAGTACGCAAGCACGAGCCGGCTAGCATATCTGCCGTAGGTGTTCCTCAGGTTCGCACTGTTGCTCACCCGGCCGTTCAACAAAGGAAACACCCATTCCGACGATTGGCCTCTGCTGCCTTCGAACGACAACCATCTGCCCAACGCGCTTGAAGCCCTGGGCGTCATCGGCACCAACCGAACGTCATCGTTCACCTGTAACGACATCAGGTTGTCGGAGAGATGGAGGTCAACCATGCGCAAGGCTGCCCGGTGGCGGGGCGCCAACCCGCTAGAGTACACGAGTTCCGACAACGCCAGGTGCTGGACCGCCGCGCGGCGGTCTAGGAGAGAAAGGTCTGGATTCACGGCAGCGAGATCTTGTGCGTCTAGATAAGTCGCTACATGCAGGACGCTCCCTACAGCACCTTCAACCCATCGCATAGGAACCGGTTGGGCTTGGGGCGACGAAACTCCACCACTTAGAGCAATCCTGGGATGAAGCTTGCGGAACGCTTCCCACATCGAATGATGATCAAGGGTGGTCTTCAGAATATCTGGAACTGAATGCGTGCGCCTCGACAGTTGACGTACCGACTGCACTGTCTCGCCCTGCGCCAACTTGTGAGACACCCCCGATCTTCGAAGCCTCTCTGTAGTCACCGGGACGCTCGCAGCCCGACTCAGCTTTTCCACTAGACGTTGGATTGCAACGCGGGAAAGCCGGCTTCCACTGCTGTTGGCTAGCAGGTAGGCGCCCGGCACCAGCGAGCCTGGGTTCAGCTTGACGAACGCGGCGATGGAAGCTCGACTTAATCTCCTCACCAGTTACGGCAAGAAGAGCCGGCAGGCTGGGCCCACGGTTCAGGAACGCCACAAACTGACTGATCCTGCGACGGCACGTCTCGCGGAACGATGGCCTCAATTGGCGGTGAAATTGCCAGCGCTCGAGGTCCAGAAGCAGCGCGTCAAGCCTGTCAGCCGAGTTGTTCTCGTTGGCGATCGCGGCCACTCCCTCAGGGAAGCCTTACTGCACTTGGGGGTACAACGCCCAAATGGTGTGAAGGTATGCGATAACCGTGCGGGACTATGGCGTACCGCGGTGCTACCTGCCAAGGACTTAGCGGCCGAGCGTTGCTAAACTACTGGATGACGGTCACTGATAGTCATATCCACCGCTGGCCACACGAAAGAGCGGCCGCGTTCCCCCAGCGCCTGCCCGCCGAAACACACGGACATAGCCACGCGTCTCTTCGCGCTGGCCGTCGGAACGCAGCCCGGTGGGCAGCGCGGCCTCCGTCGCGCACTTCGGCTTCAGTGCTTCGGGTGGTTCGACGTCAGGCGGGACTTGCGTCGACGTCGTCAGACGTGACGTTGATTCCGGCTTCGACGTTGGCAGCGGCGACCTGGAGCCGGCCGGCCAGGTTGGGATCGGAGACCGCGCCGGTGATCACCTGGATCGCGTCCGCTACGCGCGCCCGAGCAGCCGGAGGCAGTTGGGATGCACTCTGGCCGAGTTCCACGACCAACTGGGCCAGCAGTGAGTCGGCTTCGTCGGCCGGCAGGCCTGACGCCCTGACGGCCGCCACGTAAGCGTCAATGGCGGCCAGGCAGGCGTCGTCGCTGCCACCATCAAGGCAACTGGACTTGATGTCGGCGATCGAGACGCTGGTGACAAGGTCCTGGGCGCCTGCGGGGGCTATCGCACCAAATGTCACCATGCTAGCGACGGCGAGCGTTCCAAGTATGTTTCGCATGCAATATCTCCCAGGGTTTGGGCAAGCTAACGCAGTGTTGCGGCTACGGTCAACGTTGGCAAGCCGCGGACGCCCTTCAGGCGTGTTACCCAGTTGCATTATGCTGAACCCATTGTTTCGACTGTAGTTTGAGGTGGACTTGGCAGGTTGCAGAAGCAAGTCGAGGCCGACAGGGTGAGCGGGAAATCACGTCGGGGATCCCGAGGACTGCTGCTGCTTTCGTTCTACTCGCTGCTGCTGGCCGGCGGTTCGGCCTGGGCCCTGCTGGGCGAGTCGGCGCCCTACTTGTTCGTCGGACAAGGCCTTCCCCAGCGTGTGCTGTCTCTTGCCGAGGGCAAGCTGCACTTCGGGCCCTCGCGTGACACTCGCGACCTCGTCCTCAAGGACTGTGTGCGGATCGCGGATTCGCTGCAGGGGCTCGCGCTCCCAACCGCGCGTCGCAGCGCGGCGCTGGCAACCTGTGGCGAGGCTGCTGCCCGTTTCGCGGCAGAGTCCCCGACCTACTCCTACGCCCGATACGTGGAGGCGCTGCTTGCCGGCGAGAGCGCCGACTACGACAGGATGAATGAGGCCCTGTCGGTTTCCCGCTCACTGGCGCCGACGGAACAATGGCTGGCCGAGCTGCGGGTCAAGCTGGCTGAGAGCCATCTGGCAGATCTTCATACGGCCGGGCTAGCCGGCCACGAGGCGGACCTGGCGCTGCTGGTCGGCAGCCAGCGGGGAGTCAGGGTCATCGCCCGCCGCTACGTGGCCGTCAAAGCGTTTCGAGAACGCATCACGGCGATCGCGGAGAAACTGTCGCCGGATGTACAGCGGCGCTTCGTTACGGCGCTGCGCGAAGAGGCTGAGTTGCTCGCGCCGCCCGAGCCCCCTGCCCGATAGCTGGAGCGTGTCAGACGTGAACAAGCTCGACCAGTTCGCCCGGCGCATGCCCCAGCCTCCCGTGTCGGCCGCCCGGCGACTAAGCGACCGGCTGGGCTGGGCGCTCCTGCTTGTGGTGTTCCTCTGCCCCCTGCCCCTGGGCAGCAACCGCCCCGTGTTCTGGGCGCTTTGGGGGCTGGTGCTCGGGGTTACGGGACTTGCATACTTCCTCTCGCGCCGCGCCACCGGGGCCGCGCTTCGCATCGGCCCCTGGCACGTGCCGGAACTCACTTTGCCGTTCGTGCTGCTCCTTGGCTTCACCACGCTGCAGGTGCTGCCGCTGGCTGGGTTCGGGTACTCGCCGCTGCAGGCGCTGCCACGGGGGCTGGAGCTTCATTCGGCGACGATCAGCCTCGACCCCGGGACGACGAGCCTGACCCTGGTGCAGTTCGCCACCTATGGCCTGCTGGCCCTGCTGTTCCTGCAGGTGGGCTATCGAAGCGCTCGTGCCGATCGGATGCTGGCGGGCATCTTTGCGGCGATCGTCGCCTATGCCCTGCTGGGCATCGTATTGCGGGGCCAGATCGGCGACATCATCGGGATTCCCAGCTCGTCCCAGGAGCAGGTAGCGACCGGGCCCTTTGTCAATCGAAACAGTTATGCCACCTACCTAGCCTTCGGGCTGGCGGTCGGCGTGGCGCTCGCAATCGGGCAGTTCGAACGCGACGCGGGGCGCGGGCGGAAATACGGGCGAGTTGCGCCGCTCGCTCTCATTGTGGCGGGCCTTTTCGTCATCGGCAGCGCCCTCGTTGCTACCCAGTCGCGGATGGGGTTCGTCTCGGGGATAGCGGGCATGCTCGCCGTGACACTGCTCGCCCTTGTGGGCAACCGTCTCAGGGTCGGCGTATGGCTGGGTCTTTTGGCAGGACTGCTGGCCGGCACCCTGGGCCTGCTTGCCTTCAACGGCGAGGGGCTGGTGGAGCGCGTCGGTTCACTCGAGAGCGCCAGTGATGTCAGGGCCGATCTCTACCGGCAGGTCTGGCAGATGATCCTGTCCAGCCCACTGGTCGGCTACGGTGGGGGCATGTTCAGGAGTGCCTTTCCCCTGTTCCACGAACTCCCCGTCAGCCCGGACCTGGTCTGGAACAAGGCACACTCGACCTATCTCGCGTTGTGGGCGGAGTTCGGCTTCGTCTTCGGCAGCCTGCCGCTGCTCATCGTCGCGGCCGCCACCGCCCGCCTGCTGAGGTCGCGCCCCAGCGTGCCGCGGCTGGCAGCGATCGGCACCATCGCCGTCGCGGCCGTTCACTCCACGGTCGACTTCAGCCTCGAGATCGAAGCGGTGGCGTTCACCTTCGTGGCCATCGTGTTCCTGGCCATCGGCGCAGGCATCGGTGCCGCCGAGCAAGCTTTGGATGGTCCCAGGCGCCCCAACTGAAGTCCTAGAACGACTGCGGATCGGGGGACGAGCTGGGGTAATCTTTGCTGGCGAGTGTCTGCAGTTCGCCTGAATCAAGAGAATCAGCCACAGTCCGTTTTTGTGGGGGGCGCATCCCCGGGTGCACCATGAGCTGTGCAGTCGGTGGCACGCTGTTTTTCTGCCTGATGCAGACCACGCGACAGGACCCAGGCCGTTGGCAGCTATTGGTGCTAGTATCTCTATGAACGACCAGGGTTTCGATCTGCGCAGCATCATCGGATTGCTGCGACGACAGGCGCGACTCATTGCTCTGACCGTGGTTGCGGTGCTGGTGGTTGCGAGTTCCGCCGTGTTCACGATGAAGCCGATCTATACGGCGAGCACCCTGGTGCTCGTGGACCCCAGCAGGAAGGACCTGCTCGACCCCAACACCCAGATCGGCGGCGGTTCGGGCGAAAGCGCCCGGGTGGACAGCGAGGTGGAGCTGGCCCGGTCCGAAGCCACACTGCTTCAGACCATCGAGGACGAGAACCTCATCGACGATCCGGAGTTCGGTATCCGGCCCGGCCTTCGCGAGGCCGTGCTGACTTTCCTCCGCATCACGGAGCCGACGTTGCCCACCGGCGACGAGGCGCTGCAGAGCGTGATGGCGAAACTGCGCGAGAGCATCACGGTGCAGCGTCGCGGGCTGACCTTCATGATCGTCATCCAGGCGCGCTCGCCGGATGCGGCGACTGCGGCGCGCATCGCCAACGCCGTGGCCGCCGCCTACATCAAGGTGCAGCTGGCCGCCAAGATCGGCTCCACGCTCGCATCACGAGACATCATCCAGGGGCGTATCGCCGGCGCCAGCGCTGCCGTTTCGCAATCCGAAGGCGCCTTCGACAAGTTCATCGAGGACAATCTCGACAGGATTACCGCCGAGACCGGCCGCACCGACCTGGCGGCGCTGCGGGCCGAGCTGAGGGATATCGGTATCAACCGGGCGCGGGACGCGGGGCTCGCCGAGCTCGTTCAGCGCAGTGTCGAGCAGCGCGACTGGGCCGCAGTATCTGCCAACCTCGGCTCGCAGGCGATTGCCGCACTGGCCGCACAGCGCGAGCAGCTGGTGAACAGCCTCGCCGACACAGTCGACAATTCGCAGCAGACCATCGACCTGCGTGCCGAAGTCGCCAAGATCGACGGCGAACTCGAAAGCTCCGCCTCCGAAGCCCTGACCACGATGCGGCAGCGCGTCGCCAGCTACCAGTCGCAGGCTTCCGACATCCGCAACCAGCTGCGCACCAGCATCCTCGCGACCGACCTGCCGCCCGACGTGCTGACCAACATCTACGAGCTGCAGCAGAACGCGGAGATTGCGCGAACCCAGTACCAGACGCTGCTGTCCCGGTTGCGCGAGCTCGAGGCGCAGGCCTATCTGCAGGTGGCCGATAGCCGCGTCGTCTCCCAGACACTACCGCCTGCCGAGGCGTCCTTTCCCAATCCACGCCAGATACTCGGCGTGGCCGGACTTGCGGCGTTGGGCCTGGGGATCGGCCTCGCGTTTCTGAGGGAGAACTTCGTCGGCGGGTTCACCAGCGAGGCGCAACTGCAGTCCTTTCTCCGCGCTCCCGTGATCTCGGCGGTGCCGCGACACAAGGAAGGACGCGCTGGTGCCGGCGAGAGAGGGGTTAGCGAGTACATGGTATCGAGTCCCCTCTCGATCTTCGCCGAGTCCGTGCGTCGCATCCGAGTGGGTATCGACCAGGCGCTGCGCCGGAACCAGGGCACTCGGGCCGAGAAGCGGGGCGCTGTCATCATGGTGTCCTCCGCCTCGCCTGCCGAAGGCAAGTCCACGATGGCATTGTCCGTTGCCCGCGCCTACGCACTCGCGGGTCACAAGACCCTGCTGATCGACTGCGATCTCAGAAAGCCCAGCATCCACCGCCAGCTGGGGCTCGAGCCCTCCACCGGGCTACTGGAATATCTCAATCACGCGGTCAAGGAGGACTCCCTGCCCTCCATAATGACTGTCGACGATGAGAGCGGCGCGCAGGTGGTCTTGGGCGCCCGCCGCAGCGACATCGCGACGGATTCCCTGCTCTCGAGCACCACCTTCTCACGTCTCCTGAACGCGGCGCGCACGACGTTCGAGGTCATCATCCTGGATACGCCGCCGGTGGGGCCGGTCGTCGACGGGCTCTATCTTGCGAGCCACGCGGACTGCATCGTTTTCGTCGTGCGGTGGGCCAGCACGTCACAGCACGAAGTCCGGCATTCCGTGTCCCTCTTGCAGGGGGCCAAGCGGCCGGAAACGGAAATACTGACTGTCCTGAACCAGCAGGAAATATCGAAGTCGGCCTACTCCGGCAAGTATGCCGGCTACTACACCGCTTCGTGAGGCAGAACGCCCACCAATCAGCAAGCGGCACTATTGTAGGGACTACTTTTTAATGGCTCAGCGCGCGGCAAAGACGACACCGGCCGAAGGGGAGACGGAGGGGCTTTTCACCGCCAACTGGGTGCTGAGTCAGTTCGGCCGCACCAGCGTGCAGATCGCGGGTGCCCTGCTCTTTGGCGTGCTCGTGCCGGTCGCCGTCCGCTGGGGGCCGGACATCGAGGGCTGGGTGTTGCCCGAGCAGGTCAACACGATCATCGCGACCACCGCCGCCATTACCCTCGGCTTGCTTGGGCTCCGGCAGCTGGCGAAGCTCCCGGGGGCCGAGGAAAGCATCTACTGCGTCCCCGCGCTGATGGTCAGCTTCCTGCTCGTGCTGGCTGCCCTGCTCATGCTCCGGCTGGAGTACAACCGCTATCTGTTTCCCACCAGCTTCGCCGTGACCGTGGTGTGGATCTTCATCACGCAGGCGGTCTATCGGCCGTACCGAACGATCCGCCTTGGGATTGTTCCGGGTGGAGAGGTCGACTCGCTGCGCGACATTTCGCAGGTGACCTGGCTGCCGCTGGAGACCCCTGCCCTGCCGAGCGGCAAGCTCAACGGCCTGATCGTCGATCTGCGCCAGGATCTCGATCCTCGCTGGGAGCGCTTCATCGCCGACTGTGCGCTGCGGGGCATACGGATCTTTCACGTCAAGCAGATCCGCGAATGGCTCACGGGCCGGCTTGAGATCGCGCATCTTTCCGAGAACACGCTCGGCTCGATCAATCCGGACGGCCTGTACCTGAAGGTAAAGCTGGGCCTCGACTGGATACTGGCCCTGCTGGCACTGATCCTTCTGTTTCCTGCCCTTCTCCTCGTCGGCATCGCCATCCGGCTTGAAACACCCGGTCCCGCGATCTTCCGGCAAACGCGCATTGGATTTCGTGGCCGTCCGTTCGAGGTGCTCAAGTTCCGCACGATGCATCATGGCGGCGGGCCCGGTGACACGCTCGATTCTGCCGTGACCACGGATGCGGACCCGCGCATAACGCGGCTCGGGAAGTTCCTGAGACGCACCCGGATCGACGAGCTGCCGCAGATCGTCAACGTCCTCAAGGGGGAGATGAGCTGGATCGGCCCGAGGCCCGAAACCGTGCCCCTGTCGAAGTGGTACGACAACCAGCTGTCGTTCTATCGCTACCGCAACATAGTTCGACCCGGCATTTCGGGTTGGGCTCAGGTCAATCAAGGCCACGTCACGGCAGTGGACCAGACGCTCGAAAAGCTCCACTACGACTTCTACTACATCAAGAACTTCTCGCCCTGGCTCGACGTTCTCATCGCCTTCAGGACCATCGGGATCATGCTCACCGGGTTCGGATCGCGGTGATGGTGGACGTGTCGGTGCCAGGCTTGGCCAGGGAGAGTGCCGCGCCCCGCCAGTTACCGGGCGAGGGCGAGGCCGGGGTGGACCTCGCCGCCAGGTTGGTCGTGGTGGTCTGTGCGCTGAACCTCAACGGCGTGTTCTCGATGGCGCTGGGCATCGACCAGGCAGCGTCCCTCCTGATGCTCGCCGCGTGCCTGGTGCTGATCTGGCGGCGCGGGCGGACCGTGGGTCACCTGTCGTTCCAGCTCTTCCTGGCCGCGATGGGCAGTTACCTTCTTTTCGGGGGCATATCTGCCGGGCCGGAGCCGGCGTCCTATCCGCCCGAGAAGTACTACGCCACGTATGCCGCCACCATCATTCTCACCTGGGCCATGGTCGGCTATGTGAGCAGTCTTCATGGCGCAGCGCGGACGGGATTCCTGATCTTTACGCGCAACGTGCTCGTTATCGCGGCCGCTTCCGTGTGGCTTTCGCCGATCCTCTACCAGTTCTACGTCAACCTGCCATTTTCGGCGGAGCAGCGCGCGGGCGGCTTCTTTGCGAACCCGAACGAGGCGGCAATGGTGGCCGTCTTTGCGCTGGTCCTGATGCTCGCTCTGCCCTTCAAGCGGCTGTCCGTGCAGGCGGCGATGCTGCTGATGGCGACCGGCGCGGTCTTTCTCACCCTGTCCAAGACCGGGATGTCGCTGGTTGTCCTGCTGTTCGCCTGGCATGTGGTTCGGAATCTGAAAGGGCCGGCCATCGCCGTGGTGCTGATCTGCACTGCTGCGCTGATGGGGGCCATCCAGGACCCGCGCGTCGTGCTGGAATCCATCGCGGAGCAGGAGTACGTGCCGTTCGACTCCTACCAGCGTGGCCGCATCCTCGCAGTCGCCGACATTCTGGGCGGGCAGATCAACGAAACCACGACCACGCGTCGTACCATCCTGTGGTCCATGGCGACGGAGCGGGCCGCCCAGACGACGTTGCTGGGCGACGGCCTTGGCAGTGCTCACCACATGGCGGGCGGCCTGTTCGAGAACGGCGAGTGGCTGGGCGCGCATAATACCGTTCTGATGCTCTGGAACGAAGGTGGTCCCATTCCGGCGATCCTTCTCGTCGCATCGATCGCTGCCGCCGTCGCCGCCTGTATCCGGTATCGTCTTTGGGCCGTGGAGCTGACCTGCCTGGGTGTGCTGGTTGCGGACCTGATGGGCACCCACTCGGCGCTTGCGACACGCTACGACAACCTGTTGCTGGGCATCGTTCTGGGGCTCATCGCGGCCGCTGCGAGGGCGCCCAGTCGCCCGGCCCCGGAGCATGCTGCCCTTTCCCATCGCGTACTGGAGCCAGCATGAGCGGCCACAGCGCGACCCAGACACCGCCGCGCCTCCTGTTGGTCGGACCGATCCCGCCCCCAACGGGCGGTATTTCGGTGCATATGAGGCGACTGTCCGGTGCTCTGGACCGGAGGGGCATCCGGCACACTCTCCTCGACGAGTCGAAGCCTCTGACCGCCGGGGTGCAGAACATCCGGGGCACGAAGCCGTGGAGGTATGTGGAGACGATCCGCCGCCACGACGTCGTGCACATCCACAGTTTCAACCACTTTGCCCGGCTGATGCACACGCTGGTCGCGCGGGCCTGCGGTCTCAAGGTCATCCACACGGTTCACGCCGCCAGGGGCTCCCGCCTCGCCCTTGCGGCACTCCGGGCCGCCGGCAGGCTGGGGCATCGAACGATCTGCGTCAGCCCGGCAGTGGCCGACACGGTCGGCAGCGCAACGTCGATAATTCCCGCTTTCATCGCGCCAACCCGGTCCGAAGAGTCCCCCCTGCCCGCCGAGGTCATGGAGTGGCTCGATGCCCAGTCCGCGGCAGGACGGCGCGTCATGGCCGCAAATGCCTCGAAGGTCTTCTTCTTCGAGGGCGCCGACCTGTACGGCATCGACATGATCGTCCGGGCTTTCGACGACCCGGCGGTCCGGTCCCGCTACTCGGCAATCGTCTGTCTGACACGGGAAGGCCCGGCGCTGGACCACCTCGCTGGTCTGCGACGCCAGATCAAGGCGGCGGGGCTGGAGGACATCGTCAAGCTGGTGGTGGGGGAGATCCCCTTCCCGACGGTTCTGCGGCGTTGCGACGTGTTTGTCCGACCGACCAATACCGACGGGGACGCCGTGTCGTTGCGCGAGGCACAGTGGTACGGCAAGCCCTGCATAGCGTCCGATGCCGCAGCACGGCCTGAAGGCACCATCCTCTTCCGCTCGAGGGATGTCCGCGATTTTGTGAGCCGGCTGGTTGCCCTCGATGAGTGGGTCCCCCGGGAAAGCCGACGGGACTACGCGGAGCAAATCCTGTCGCTCTACGACGAGGCGCTGGCTGAATGACCACCCCAGCGCCCAGCGCTCTCTCCATGGATCGCCTGCTGGCAGATGTCGGGCGGCGATCCACCCAGGTGTTCCTTACCTCGGCGTTGATCCAGGCGGGCACGTTCGTCGTGTTGGCTGCTGCTGCCCTGCTTCTGCCAACGTCGGAGTTCGCTTCGCTCAGCCTCATCGTCGCCACCACGGTCCTGTCGGGCGCCCTCTTCGACCTCGGGCTGTCGACCACGACAACCCGCCAGTTCGGTATCACCCGCGACGAGGGCGTGTTCGCGATGCCTCTCGCGATCCGGCTGCTACTCGTGCCTGTCGCCGGCGCTGTTGGCCTCCTGCTCTGGCAGTCGGGAGTAAGGGAGATAGGCCTGGGGCTGCTGCTGGGCGCGCTACAGAACATCTGGGTCGGCTCAAGGGCTGCTGACCAGGCGCGGCAGGACTACGGGAGCTTCCTGCGCTCGAGTATCGCGTTCGCCACACTGCGGCTGGCTGCCGGCCTTGCGGTGATCATCCTGAGGCCGGAGCCGATCCTCATCGCCGTGGCACTCTACGCGGTTCCTCTGGTGGCTGCCCTCTGGTCGCGATCATCCCGGTCTCTGGGACGGCTCCTTGCAGCGCGCCCTGCGTGGGATTGGGGCATGATCCGTTACTCCGCGTTCGTGTACGTCGCCGCGCTGTCCTTCGTCGCGCTTCCCTACGCGCCGCAGCTTGCAATGGCGGCAACCCACGACGAGACGTCGATAGCCACCTATGGCGTGATCCTGACCTTCGCCGGCGCCATAAACCTGATCTTCTTTTCGCTACGCAGCGTACTGCTGCCCATGATGCTGAGTACCGGGGGGCGACTGGAGCGCGAGCTGTGGAGCCGCCGCGGCGCGGTGGCGGTTGGCGGACTGTTCGTAGCGCTCGTCGTCGTCGCCCTCGTCCTCGCGACCGCCGTGCAGGCTGTCTACGGCGGCAAGTACCCAGACATCCTGCCGAGCTTTCTCATTTCCTTCGTCGGCTATGCCGCCACGGCGACGATCGGGCTCTACAGCCTCAGCGTTCACACGCGTGGCGTGCCGGAGCTGAACGCGGGTGTCTCGCTGCTGCGGCTCGCAGCGCTGGGGCTGATCAGTGTCCTGGTTCCGCCATCGCTGCTGGCGGTGGTCTCCTGCGTTGCGGCCACCATGGTGGGGTCGGAGCTGCTTCTGGCTCTACTCCTGGCGAGGAGGATATCGCGGTGAAGGTCGCGCTTGTGGGCCCCTACCCCGAACCCGGGCAGCCGATAACAGGCGGAGTCGAGCGTGTGATCGACACGCTGCTGCCCGAGTTGCGCAAGCACGTCGAGTTGACCCTGAT
>JAEYZJ010000003.1 GCA_023430705.1 Pseudomonadota bacterium
CTGCTCAACCTCGCGCCCAAGACGGCGCGCCGGGTGTGGCAGGGCCGCGATATCGAGGTGCCGGTCGAGGAGGTGAAGGCCGGCGACTGGCTGCGGGTGCGGCCGGGCGAGGCGGTGCCGGTGGACGGCGAGGTGCTCGAGGGCCAGTCGTTCGTCGATGAGTCGATGCTGACGGGCGAGCCGGTGCCGGTGGAAAAGCAGAAGGGCGAGCCCGTCACCGGCGGCACGCTCAACGGCGAAGGCAGCTTCGTGATGCGGGCGACGCGGGTGGGCAGCGAGACGCGGCTCAGCCAGATCGTCGAACTGGTGGGCAAGGCGCAGCGCAGCCGCGCCCCGATCCAGGCGCTGGCCGACCGGGTGGCGAACTGGTTCGTGCCGCTGGTCGTGGTCATCGCCATTCTCGCGTTCGGGGCCTGGATGATCTGGGGGCCGGGCCTCGCCGAGGCGGTGGTCGCGGCGATCTCGGTGCTGATCATCGCGTGCCCCTGTGCGCTGGGCCTTGCGACGCCGATCTCGATCATGGTGGCGACGGGGCGCGGCGCGCATGCGGGCGTGCTGGTCAAGGATGCCAAGGCGCTCGAGGGCTTTGCCCGCATCGACACGCTGATCGTCGACAAGACCGGCACGCTCACCGAGGGCCGGCCGACGCTCGACAAGGTGATCCCGGTCAAGGGCGTCGACGAGGGCTTCGTGCTCTCCGTCGCGGCAGCGCTCGAAAGGCACTCGGAGCATCCGATCGCGCATGCGGTGGTGACGGGCGCCGAAGCGCGCGGCGCGCGGATCTACGAGGCGGAAGGGTTCACCTCGCTGACCGGGCGCGGCATCAGGGGCGTGGTCGGTGGCAGGCCGGCGCTGATGGGCAATGTCAGGCTGCTGCGCGAGCAGGGCATCGCGGTCGACGACAAGCTCGAGGCGCTGGTCGAGCGGCAGGCGTCGCTGGGCGAGACGGCGATCGTCGTCGCCCATGACGGGGCGGCGATCGGCGTCGTGACGGTGGCCGACCCGATCAAGCCGGGCGCCCGCGAGGCGATCGCGGCGCTGCGCGACGACGGCGTGGAGGTGGTGATGGCGACGGGCGATGCCAGGGGCACGGCCGAGGCGGTGGGGCGCGAGCTCGGCCTCAGCGACGTGCAGGCCGGGATGACGCCCGAGGACAAGCACGGGCTGATCGGGGCGCTGAAGCAGGCCGGCAAGACGGTCGCCTTCGCCGGCGACGGCGTCAACGACGCGCCGGCGCTGGCCGCGGCGGACGTGGGCGTCGCCATGGGCACGGGCGCCGACGTCGCCATCGAAAGCGCCGGGATCACGCTGCTCAAGGGCGACCTCGGCGGCATCGTCAAGGCGCGCCGGCTGAGCAAGGCGACGCTCAACAACATCAAGCTGAACCTGCTGTTCGCCTTCGGCTACAACGCGCTCGGCATCCCGATCGCGGCGGGCGTCCTCTACCCGTTCACGGGATGGCTGCTGTCGCCGATGATCGCTGCGGCGGCGATGGCGCTGAGCTCGGTGAGCGTCATCGCCAACGCGCTGCGGCTCAACGCGCTGAAGCTCTAGGGCGTGGCCTCCCCGCCGTGCGCGGGGAGGCCCGCAGGGCGTGCTTCACCCACAACGTCGCATTGACCGCTGACATGCCAGCGGCCTAGAAAGCGCGCAAATCGCAGTCCCGGGGCGGAAATGGCCAATCTCGACAAGTACCTCACCATCGACGACCTGATGAAGGCCGCGAGGCGCCGCGTGCCGAAGATGTTCTTCGACTACGCGGACTCGGGCGCCTGGAGCGAGCAGACCTACCGCCAGAACACGACCGACTTCGAGAAGATCCTGCTGCGCCAGCGGGTGGCGGTGAACCTCGAGGACCGGAACCTTGCGAGCACGATGATGGGCCAGCCGGTGACCATGCCGGTGGCCATCGCGCCGGTCGGCTCGACCGGCATGCAGTCGGCCGACGGCGAGATCAAGGCGGCGCGGGCGGCCGAGAAGTTCGGCATCCCGTTCACGCTCTCCACCATGGCGATCTGCTCGATCGAGGACGTGGCCGAGAACACGAGCAAGCCGTTCTGGTTCCAGCTCTACGTGATGCGCGACAAGCCGTTCATCGAACGGCTCATCGACCGCGCCAAGGCGGCCAAGTGCCCGGTGCTGGTGCTGACCATGGACCTGCAGATCCTGGGGCAGCGCCACAAGGACATCCGCAACGGGCTGAAGGCGCCGCCGCCGATCACGCCGAAATTCCTGTTCGAGATCGCGACCAAGCCGGCCTGGGCGTTCGGCATGCTGGGCACCAGGCGCCGCACGTTCGGCAACATCGCCGGCCACGTCACCGAGGCGGTCGACCTCGCCTCGCTCAGCAAGTGGACCGCGACGCAGTTCGACCTGACGCTGAACTGGAAGGACATCGCCTGGATCAAGAAGCGCTTCGGCGGTCCGGTGGTGGTGAAGGGCATCCTCGATGCCGAGGATGCGCGCCTCGCCGTCGAGAACGGCGCGGACGGCATCGTGGTCTCCAACCATGGCGGCCGGCAGCTCGACGGGGCGCCGAGTTCGATCCGGGTGCTGCCCGAGATCGTCGACGCGGTCGGCACCCGCACCGAAGTGCTGATGGACTCGGGCATCCGCTCGGGCCAGGACGTGCTGAAGGCACTGGCGCTGGGGGCCAAGGGCACGTTCGTCGGCCGCGCCATGGCGTTCGGCCTGGGCGCGGGCGGCGAAGCCGGCGTGACGCGGGCGCTCGAGATCATCCAGAAGGAAATGGATGTGACCATGGCGCTGATGGGCGAGCGCGACGTGAAGAATGTCGGGGCGCACAACATCTATTCGAACGACCTGCTGCGCCGGCAGGGGTACTAGTCGACTTCACTTCCTGACCGGCGCGGCACGTCCCTTTCCGAGGGAGGGTGCCGTGGGTGGACTGGACGGAATGCTGACGGTGGACGACCTCAAGCAGCGGGCGAAGGCCCGCGTGCCGAGGCAGTTCTTCGAGTATGCGGACTCCGGCTCGTGGACGCAGGGGACCTACCGCGCCAACGAGGCGGACTTCGCCGAGATCAGGTTCCGGCAGCGGATCGCCACCGGACACGGTGAGCGGAGCCTCGGCTCGACGATGCTCGGGCAGCCGGTTTCGATGCCGGTGGCGATGGCGCCCGCGGCGATCTGCGGGCTGCAGCATGCGGATGGCGAGATCCACGCGGCGCGGGCGGCCGAGAAGTTCGGCGTGCCCTACACGCTTTCGACGATGAGCATCTGCTCGATCGAGGACGTAGCGGAGGCGGTGAGCCAGCCGTTCTGGTTCCAGCTCTACGTGATGCGGGACAAGCCGTTCATGGGGCGGCTGATCGACCGGGCGAAGGCGGCCGGGTGTTCGGCGCTGGTGCTGACGATGGACCTGCAGGTCCAGGGGCAGCGGCACGCCGATATCCGCAACGGCATGTCGGCGCCGCCCAAGATCACGCCGCGCTTCGTCGTGGAGCTGTTGCGGAAGCCGCGCTGGGGGCTGGGCATGCTCGGGGCGAAGCGGCGGACCTTCTCCAACATCGTCGGGCAGGCGAGCGACGTTTCCGACCTGTCGTCGCTGTCCACCTGGATACGCGAACAGTTCGACCCGCGGCTCACCTGGGCCGAGGTGGCGTGGGTGAAGGAACGGTTCGGCGGCAAGGTGATCGTCAAGGGTGTGCTCGATGCCGAGGATGCTGAGCTGGCGGCAGGGAGCGGCGCGGATGCGATCGTGGTGTCGAACCATGGCGGGCGCCAGCTCGACGGGGCGCCGAGTTCGATCCGGGCGTTGCCGGAGCTGGTGGCGGCGGTGGGGGACAAGACCGAGGTGCTGATGGATGGCGGCATCCGCTCCGGGCAGGACGTGCTGCGGGCGCTGGCGCTCGGCGCCAGGGGGACGATGATCGGCCGGCCGGTGCTGTACGGGCTCGGCGCGGGGGGCGAAGCCGGGGTGACGCGCGTCCTGGAGATCATCCAAAAGGAAATGGATGTGACCATGGCGCTGATGGGCGAGCGCGACGTGAAGAATGTCGGGCCGCACAACATCTATTCGAACGATCTGCTGCGCCGGCAGGGGTACTGAGGCCCCCTTGCGGGGCGAGGGAGAGGGTGGGGGTACTTGCCGCGCCGGCGCTGCCTCAGGCCGCGCCGTCGGGGCGGCGGGTCAGCTGCTGGTAGATTTTTCTTGCCACCGACTGCATCTGTTCGGGCGGCAGGTCGCCGACCACGGTGCAGGTGATCTTGTCGTTGCCCCAGTAGAAGGCCTCGAGATTGTCGCGGCTGGTGAACTCGCGGTCCTTCCGGCCGCCGGGCAAGGCGGCGGTGATGTAGACGGTGACGCGGTCATTGGCTGCGTTCTGGTACATTAGTTGCGCGGCGGGGCCGGCATCGTCTTCGTCATAGTCGCCGGGCAGCAGACGGCCGCCGACGAGTTCGAACCCCTCCGCGGCCAGATCGGGCGGGCTGATCGGACGGGCGACGCGGTTGGAAAGCCAGGAGACGAGGTGGTCCCGGTCGTCGGCGGCGACCTCCACGGCGTGGCGGTTTTCCTTGACGTAGAGCGAGTGGGCGGTGACGGCGAGGGCGATCATGCTGTCGCTTGCTGAGGGGCGGCCGAACTCGCGCAGGCCCCAGCCGGCACCGGCGCCGAGGGCGAGAAGCACCACGGCCGCCGCCGCGAGCTGCGGCCAGCCGAGGGTGATGCCGCGGGGACGCCGGGCCAGTTCATGCGGCTTCAGCCGGTCGGGGACATGCTCGGCTTCCACGGGCGGGAAGAGGGCGGTGATGGCCTCGTTCTGCCGCTGCCACTGGGCCACCTCGGCAGCCCGGTCCGGGTGGAGCGCCAGCCAGGCCTCGACCTCGGCCACGCGGGCCGGCGCCAGCCGTCCCTCGACATAGGCGTGCAGGTCGTGCTCGGAAATGGGGGCGGGCCGCGGTTTCATTTGACCGTCCGCAATCTGGGCTCCTCGCCCGAGCCGGTCAGCGTGCGCAGCGCGGCACGCGCGCGGCTCAGGCGCGACATGACGGTGCCGATGGGAATGCCGAGTATGGTTGCCGCCTCTTCATAGGAGGCGCCTTCAAGCACGACGAGCAGCAGCGCCTCACGCTGGTCATCGGGGAGCCGGTCGAGGGCGCGGTTCATTTCGCCGAGCGCCAGCCAGCCATGCTGGGGCGCCGGCGTCGAGGGCTCCACCAGCAGGGCATCGTAGCCGACATGCTGGCCACGCCGGCGCTCGGTGCGCAGGGCGTTGCGCCACTGGTTGACGAGGATGCGGAACAGCCAGGCCCGCACCGGGCCGGTGGGGCGGAACAGGCCGCGCTTGCGGATGGCGCGCTCGAGACAGTCCTGGACGAGGTCGTCGGCGCGATCGGAATTGCGCGTCAAGGCGCGGGCGTAGCGGCGCAGGGCCGGCACGCAGGTCTCGATCTCGTCCAGAAAGTCCATGTTGCCGGGCGCTGCCGCTCAGGATCAGTCGGTTGCAGTGTGCCAGACTTCGCCGACACCGTCGCCGGTCACGTCGCCGGGCTTGGTGTCCTTGATCCACAGGTAGAGCGGCTTGCCTTCGTGCGCCCACATCCTGGTGCCGTCGGTGCGGGTGACGATGGTGAACTCGCCTTGGTCCGTGGCGTCGTCAGCCGCCATCAGGGGCGGCCAGTTGACGGCGCACTGGTCGTAGCAGTTCGACACGCCCGCCGTGTCCTTGTCGTAGGTATAGAGCGTCATGCCGCTGGCGTCGGTCAGCACCTCCTTGCCGCCGATCTCGGATGTCTTGATGGCGCCGCCGGCATAATCCTCGGCGAAGGCAGTGGTGGCCAGCAGTGCGAATGCGGCGGCACCGAGCGCAGTCACGAGCTTCATGGTGTTCCTCCTGCAGTGGCTCCGGCCTGAGGGCCGGGCAGGAGAGAGAACACCGCGCGGCCGCGGCTATTCCCCGCCGCCGCGATATTTTTTGCGGCGAGCGCTGCGAGGCGGGGCGCCCTGCCCGATGACGGGGCGCGCCCTCCTCGCGACGGGCGGTCAGGCCATGCTGTCTTCGGTCGCCTGGCCGATGGCCCAGGTGACGCCGTAGGGGTCGGTGAGCTGGCCGTAGATGTCGCCCCAGAACTGCTTTTCGAGGGGCATCGAAACCTCGCAGCCGGCCGCGACGGCGCGATCCCACCACTCCTGGGCGTTGTCGACGTTGAGGTGCAGGTTGAAGCCCACGGGCTGCTTCCAGGGCATGCCGTATTCGGGGAAGGAGTCGCTCATGTAGACCGTGCCGCCGTTCACGGTGAACGAGCAGTGCATGTAGCGCTTGCCGTCGTCGGCCATGGTCGGAGCCACGTCGGTGGCGCCGAACGCCTTCTGGTAGAACTCGGCCGCGGCGGGCGCGTCGGACGGGCTGATGTAGGGCACGAGCCCGGGCAGTACTGGCATGAGTTCCTCCTTCTTGATGAGCGGAGGACTATGCACGGGCCGGGCGCGCAGATGAAGTCCGCGCACCGGCTTTCTTGCGCGTCCCCGTTACCGGGGAGGGGCGGCGCCGATCAGGCCTCGAGCCACTTCACCTGTTCGGGGGTGAGGCGGATGTCGAAGGCATTCATGCTGTCGTCGAGCTCGTGCAGGGTGCGCGGGCCGATGAGCGG
>JAEYZJ010000036.1 GCA_023430705.1 Pseudomonadota bacterium
CCAGCAAGCAGGGCGACATCTACGTGCTCGACCGCCGGACCGGCGCGGCTCTGACCCCCGTCGAGGAACGTCCCGTGCCGCAGGGCGGGGTGGAGCCGGATCGACTGTCCCCGACCCAGCCCTTCTCGGGCTACCACACGGTGGCCAAGCGCGACCTCGTGGAGGCGGACATGTGGGGGATGACCCCGTTTGACCAGCTCTGGTGCCGCATTCAGTTCCGTTCGGCAGCCTATGAGGGCATTTACACGCCCCCGACCGCCGATCGGCACTGGATCCAGTATCCGGGCTATAACGGCGGGTCCGACTGGGGCGGCGTGGCCGTCGATCCGGTGCGCGGCGTGATCGTTGCCAACTACAATGACATGCCCAACCACAATCGCCTCGTCCCCCGCGAGGAAGTCGATGCCGCCGGTCTCGTGCCGATCAACGCGCCAGGCGGTTCGCCAGGTGACGGTCCACTCGGTGAGGCCGGCCCGCAGGTCGGCGCACCCTATGGCATCCAGGTGAACGCGGGCTGGCGGATGCCGACGGGCCTGTTGTGCAAGGAGCCGCCCTATGGCGGAATCCGGGCCATCGAACTGGCGAGTGGGGCGACCCTGTGGGACAAGCCGTTCGGCTCGGCCCGCAAGAACGGTCCGTTCGGCATCCCGTCCATGCTGCCCCTCGACATCGGCACGCCCAACAATGGCGGCGCCGTGGTGACGGCGGGCGGGCTGATCTTCATCGCGGCGACCACCGACGACATGTTCCGCGCCATCGACATCGACACCGGAGAGACGGTGTGGGAAGCGGCGTTGCCCGCGGGCGGCCAGGCCAATCCCTTCGCCTATGAGATCGAAGGCAAGCAGTATGTCGGGCTCATGACCGGCGGCCACCACTTCATGGAGACACCGATCGGCGACCAGGTGACGGTCTGGGCGCTGCCATGAAGCAGGTGACCGGCTACTCGGCGCTGCAGGTCGTTCTGCACTGGACCATTGCTGCGCTGGTGGTCTTCCAGCTGCTCGTCAACGAGGGGATGCAGGACGCGTTCGACGACCGCATCGAGGGAGAAGCCGTTGCCGACATGGATGGCGCGATGCTCCACATCGTCGCCGGACTTGCGGTACTGGCCCTGGCGTTCGTTCGGCTCGCCGTTCGCTTCGTGCGCGGTACGCCGCATCCGCCCGCGGATAACCCGGTCGTCCTGACCTGGATCGGGCACGTCACCCACCTGCTGCTCTATGGGTTCATCTTCTTGATGCCGATCACCGGAGCAGTGGCGTGGTTCGGCGGTATCGAGCTCTCGGCCGAACTGCACGAACTGGGCCGGCTCGTGCTCATTCCCCTGATCGGGTTTCACGTCCTGGGGGCCCTCGCCGAGCATTTCGTCTTCCGTAACGACACGCTGGTGCGGATGCTGGTGCCGAGGCGCTAGCGTGGCGAAGCTGCGGACCCGCCCCGGAAGAATGGGGCCATCAGCCCGGCGATGCTGCGATAGGCGACGAAATCGGCGTCCGCGCCGGGGCTCTGGGCATCGGCTTCGACGACCGTCGCGACGAGGCGCCGCCAGCTCATCGGCACGATGCGCGGGTGCGGGCGGTCTATGAGCGCCGCGGCAAAGCCCAGTGCATCCAGCAGCGCGGCGAGCTCGCCGGCTGTCCGGCCGCCGGCCGCGAGTGCCGAAGGCGAGATTTCGCAGACGATGGCGATCTCGTGCGGGTAGGTCTCGAGCAGGCGCCGCGCGCCGCCCAGCACATCGATCTCGCTGCCCTGCGCGTCGATCTTGATGACGAGGGGGCGCACGCCGAGGCCGGGATAGTCGTCGAGGCGCGCGAGCGCGATGCTCGCCGAGCCGGTCCGGGTCGCCGAGGGCAGCAGGCTGTTGTCGCCCCTGTTGCGAGGATCGCGGTGCAGCGTCGCTCGCCCGGCGCGGTCCGACAGCGCGACGTCGTTCACGCTCACGTTGCCGAGCCGGTTGACCAGCACGTTGGCCTTCAGCTTGGCGACATGCGAGGCGTCCGGCTCGAAGCTGTGGACGTGCCCGTTCGCGCCGAGGGCATGCGCCGCAACGAGGGTGTACCAGCCGATATTGGCGCCGATGTCGATGAAGTCCGCCCGCCCTTGCAGCAGTTGCCGGACGATCGCGGTGCTGCTTGGTTCCCAGTGTCCCCAGTCTTCGATGGCAGCCGAGATACAGAGGTCCGAGCGGCCATGCGTCTCCATGCGGAAGCGCGGCAGTCCCGCAATATCGATGGTCACCAGTTGTGGCCGGCCGCGTAGCTGCCGGAGCAGGTTACTCATCGGCATGCACGATCTCGAGGTCGGGCAGGCCCCAGCACTGCACGCCCATGTCGGCCGCCATGATGCCCAGTCCCTCCGTCTCGATCTCTCCCTTGCCCCAGGTCGGGTGCAACGGCCGGATATGCGGGCTCTCGACCCCGTAGCGATAGGCGGGAAAGACGAGCCCATCCCTGTGCAGATCGGCGCGCACGAGCAGCATCGTGCCGCCCACGGCGTTGAGCCGCATGGGACCCTGCCCCCGCCGGTCCGACAGGGTGGTGTTGCCCGCGTCGGCCCAGTTGTTGAGGTCGAAGGTCCTGCCGCCGGGCCTTGTTACGCAGTTGGGAACGACGATATCGAAGCCCGTTGCGAGCAGCCGCTTGAGCGCATCGGCCGGATAGTCGACCACGTCGACGTCGATCCAGAGCACCCAGTCCTCGTCGTCGATGGCGTGGAACAGCAGATGGTTGCGGGATCTCGCCAGGACGCCGCGGCGCGCCAGTTGCAGCGACGGTGTCCAGCGCGGCACACCTGCCGGCATCGAAAAGCCGAAGTGGCGCCGGAACAGCTGGGCCCGTCGCGTTCGGGCCCTGAGCCGTGGCAGCAGGGACAGCGCGACATCGTAGGTGTCGTCTTGGCTGTCACCCTCGAGCAGCCCGACCGACAGCTTGTCGCGCGGCCAGTCGAGCCGCTCGATCAGCTCTACATACCGGGCCAGGTGGCGGGCGGCGCCCTTCACCGGGGTCAGGATCAGTACATTTGGATGAGGCGCTTCTGTCGTCGACATGGTTGCTCCTGGCCGCCGGATCAAATCTAATGCCGCCATGAGGCGCAAGCCGCCATCGGACGCAACTCGCGATCGGCCGGTGCCAATCCGAAATCCCTAGGGTTTTCCATGCGACATAGGGCAGAGGCAGCCGAACGTATTCGGCAGCTGGCCGCAGAAATCCGGGCTGCCGGCACCGACCAGCCAGCCCTCGCCGGCAGCGGCCGCGGGCTCGTCGTGGTAGCTGGCGGCGCGCGCATTTTCACCAACGCCTATGTGCTGCTGCACATGCTGCGGCATGTGCTTGGATCAAGCCTCCCGGTCGAACTCTGGTATTTCGGGCAGGGTGAGGTTTCACCCGCCATGGCGGCGCTGGTCGAGCCGCTCGGCGTCCGGCTGGTCGATGCCACGCCGCTCATCACATCTTCGGGCGCCGCTATTCGCGACGGCTGGCAGCTGAAGTCCTTCGCGCTGGTTCACAGCGGCTTTGCCGAAGTCCTCCTGCTCGACGCCGATCAGGTGCCCGTCAGCGACCCGGCCGCGTGCTTCGAGTGGCCGCAGTACCGCGAGACCGGCGCCGTGTTCTGGCCCGACATCATCGACATCAGGGCCGAGAACCCCATCTGGGACCTTTTGGGGCTTGAACCCCGCCGGGAAGCCTCCTTCGAGAGCGGTCAGATTCTTGTCGATCGGACGCGTCACGGTGCGGCGCTGAAGGCGGCCTTGAAGCTGAACGAGGGGGCGGACGATGTTTACGAGCTGATCTACGGCGACAAGGATACGTTCCTGCTTGCCTGGACGATGCTGGGGGCGGCTCATGCGCTGGTTCCGCACCGGCCCTACAGCGATGAGTATCTGCTCGTTCAGCGCGATTTCGACGGCCATGCGCTGTTCCAGCACCGCACCAATGCCAAGTGGCAATATGGGGGAGAGCAGCGTCGGCTTTCGGGCTTCCGTCATGAGGCCGAATGCATCGCCGCGTTGGCGGAACTCGAGGCGCGCTGGAGCGGGCGCGTATTCACCCCGCCCGATCGCAGCGCCCAGGCGCGGGCAGTCGAGCAGCAGCTGATCGACTGCGGTCCACTCGTTCTCGATGCACAAGGCGAGCCGCCCTTCACCATCGCTCTTGCGCCGCATGGCGAAGTGCGGGAGGGGCGCGGGCCCGATCGGCGGCACTGGTGGGTCGAGACGGAGGCTGGTGTCGCGCGCCTCATCCTCTCGTCCGGCGACCAGCCGAACTACGTTCTCGAGCGGGGGCATGACAACCTCTGGCGCGGACGCCGGCACCGGCTCCCGGTGGTGGAGGTCAGCCTCATGGGCGCCGCCCGCGGTCCTGCTGCGCCGGCTTTTCGTCCGGATCGCCCGGGCCTGGTCGATGACCTGCTGCGTGCCGCCGGGGTCCCTGGCGGCGAAGGTTACTCCGAGGCTCGTCTCGCCGACGCACTCATCCTGCTGGCCGAGGTCATCCCCGGGGTCCGCGCCCGCCTCGCGCATCTGGCCGCAACGGAGTCCGATGGCACGGTCGCGCGCCGGCTTCAGGGGCTGCTCGACGATCTGGGCCAACCCGTTCGTGCCCGGCAGATCGACCGGACCTTGAACCTGGAAGCCGGTTACGTGCGCGCCGACGATCTCTCATGAACACGCGCCTGCGGGCCCTTCACCTGTCCCCGATCATGCCGGCCCGTTCTGGAAACGGTCTCGCCATGCGGCAGGGCATGTTTCTCGAGGCACTGAGCCGCGAGTTCGAGACGCAGCTCGTGCTCCTGCCGGTCGCCGGGCCACGGGACGCGCCGGCGGACCTGCCGGATGAACTCGGCGTAAAGACCACCGTCGTTCCGGTGGCTGGCCGCCAGGATACGCACTTCACTCTGCTCGCCCGGCTTGCCGACCCCGGGGCGAGGCTTGCCGCGTTCCGGGCCTATGGCCGCAGCTCGCTTGCCGCTCATCTTGGCGTCTCCGTGCTGAACGATCTCGCTCATGCGCTCGGCGGCGGCCGCTACGATCTGGTTCACGTGGGTCGGTCGTACCTTGCCGACGCGCTGCCCGCGGTGGACGCAGTGCGGGTCAGCATGGACCTGGATGAGGACGAATGGACCTCCTGCCGCGAAGTCGCAGCGACCCTCGATGGAACCGATCCCGTCGCAGCGGACTGGCTTCGTGCCGAGGCAGATGCGTTGTCGGCACTGATCGGGC
The DNA here is from genome assembly GCA_023430705.1 of Pseudomonadota bacterium. Lineage (GTDB taxonomy): Bacteria > Pseudomonadota > Alphaproteobacteria > Rhizobiales > Devosiaceae > Devosia_A. The sequence continues at coordinate 5,222 of JAEYZJ010000036.1, forward strand.
GATCGGCGTCCCGGGTCGATCGTCACTTCATCTCGAGCGCGCGCGACGCCGAATGGATCGCCGCGCGCCATTCCGGCGTGACGCCGGAGACCATCGAGAACGCCGTGGCGCTTCCCGGGTTCACGGGCCGGCGCGACGACGGCGGCACGCTGCTTTTCGTCGGCTCGTTCGGCTATGCGCCCAACGCCGATGCGGCGCGGTGGCTGGTCCACGACATCCTGCCCGCGGTCCGTGCGCAGGCCGGCAGGCCTGTCCGCCTGCTGCTGGTCGGGCGCGATTCCGCGCTGGTCGGGGAACTGGGGAGCCACCCCGGCGTCGAGCTGGCGGGCGAAGTCTCCGACCTTGCAGCGGCATATGGCATGGCGACCGTCTTTGCCGCCCCCTTGCGGGCGGGCGCCGGCACGCGGCTCAAGCTGCTCGAAGCGGCCGCCCATCGGGTTCCGATCGTGAGCACCACCCTTGGCGCCCGCGGGCTCGCTTTCGGCAACTCGCGGGAGATCCTGATCGCGGAAGACACGGATGGCTTCGTTCGGGCCATCCTCGCAGTGCTCGAAAATTCCGAGGCGAGCGCAGCGCGCGCCGAGGCGGCCCACGCGGTTGTCGCCAGCCGCTACGATCGTGCCGCCGTGATCGATCGGCTCGCTTGCCGACTGCGCGACATTGCAGCTAAACCACCCCGCGACTAGGGAAACCACACCGATGCCAGAAATCACCCCCGACACAGTTTTCCGCGCCGTCGAAGGTGCCGAGGTCAATCGCGTTCCCGACGGGGCGATGGTCTACCAGAACGAGCGGGAGCGTGTGCATTTCCTCAACCCCACGGCGCTGGTGGTCTACGAACTGTGCCGCCTCGACAAGACGGCCGGCGAGATCGAATCCTTCCTTGCCGATGCCTTCGGTCTCGCCGCCTCGCCGACCGAATCGGTTCGCGAGTGCCTCGCCTCGCTGCTCGACGAAGGGCTTGTCGTTTGCGCCCCGTCATCTGCCGCACCCTGAGGCGGGAGTACCGGCTCCATCCCCCGACCGCAGAGATCGGCAAGGAGCTGGCGTTCGTCGCCGCCGAGCCCGAACTGCCGGGCATCTCGCTTGAGCCTGTCGATGTCCCGATCGAGTTGCGAGATGGCTTTCTCGTGGCCGTCGTTCCCGGCTTCGGGGTGTTCGAGGGCTCCCCGAGCCACGTGATCGGCGCCATGCACAAGATCGTGCTGGCAGACCTCGCGGATGGAGACCCGGGCGCACCCTTCATTCACGGTGCGACGGTGGTGGTGGATGGCCGGCGCCTGCTGCTGGTCGGACACAAGGGCTGCGGCAAGAGCACGTTCTCCCTGCACCTCGCGATGGCCGGCCACGAGGTCGAGGGTGACGAGCACCTCCTCGTCCGCCAGACAGAGGTCATCGTCCGGCCGCGCACCCTTCGGGTGAAGGAGGGGAGCCTGCGCCTCGTTGCCGGACTTCCCGATTGCGTGGCCGACGCGCCCTCCATCTTCAACTGGGACGGCAGCCGCATCCGGGCGGTCAATCCCGGCATCGGCGGCAGGCCCTGGGTGATTCGCCCCGGACGGCTCGACGGGGTGGTCTTCCTCGTTGCCAACCATGGGGGACGCTCGGCCGGCCGTCGCATTCACGGCAATGACGCGTTCGGGCGGCTGATGGGCGAAGTCATGCTGCCAAAGACCGGTGTCGCGGCTGCGGCGGGCCGTCTGCGCCGGGTTGCGGTGGAGGTGCCGGCCTATCAGCTGTTGCTGGGAGACCTCGATACCGCCGAATGGCACCTGCGGCACATCGCAAACCAGTTGACGTGATTGCTGCGCCGCGCGAACACTCCCCCGCATAGTAGTTTTACCTAAGGGATTGCCATGACTGAAAAGAGTGAGAGTGAGCGTCTGGAGCAGGCGCTGGAGACCGTCGATCAGGGTCGACGCGACGCGCTCCGCAAGCTCGTCACCACGACCGCCTTTGCGGCTCCGGTGGTGGTGTCGTTCGCCATCAACGGTCTGACCGTCAACCCTGCACTGGCGGCCGGCAACGCCTCGTGACGTCTACTAGTGCTGGTCCACGGATCAGCGCCTGCATGATCATGAAGAACGAGCAGCCGTTTCTCGACGGCTGCTTGTTGTCCTTGCGGGGGCTGGTGGACGAGATCGTCATCGTCGACACCGGCTCCACCGATGCCTCCATCGACATTGCCCGACGCCACCATGCGCGCGTGATCGAATACGCCTGGCACGACGACTTTGCGGCTGCACGGAACGTCGGTCTCGCCGCCGCCTCCTGCGCATGGCTGCTCTATATCGACGCCGACGAACGCCTGGTCGACACGACCCATGACGACCTTCGCGACGGCCTTGCCGCCCCCGACATCGTCGCCGCCCGTCCGCTCTTCCGCGTCGCCAGCAATCGCACCCTCTATCGCGAGTACCGGTTGTTCAGGAACGATCCTCGTCTGCGCTTCAAGGGCGCGATGCACGAGACGATCCGTCCTGATCTCGATGCCCTGCAGCGCCAGACCGGCGCCCGTGTGGTCGATGTGGCGGCCACGCTCGTCCACCTCGGTTATGATGGCGACATGACGGCCAAGTACCGTCGCAACCTGCCTTTGCTGAGGGCCTCCATCCAGCGGGACCCTGACCGCGTCTACTACTGGAACGATCTGGCGCATACGCTCGCCGGTCTCGGTGAGCTCGACGAGGCCATCGCCGTCTCCGACGAGGGGTTGGCCCGGGCCGTCCCCGCCGACCGCTCCAGCCGGGTCATCCGCAGCATGCTGGTCCACACCAATGCGCGCCTGCGTGCGCAGCGCGGGGAGGATGTCTGCGAACTCGTCGAGGCCGGGCTCGCGCTTTATCCGGCAAACTGGTCGCTGCGCTTCCTCCGTGCGAGTGCGCAGGTGAACGCCGGCCGGCCCGAAGCTGCGCTCGCCGATCTCGAGGCGCTGATTGCGCAGGACGCCACTACCCTCTGCGACGATCACCTCGCGCATGATCAGCGCATTTTCGGCTGCTACGCCCACGACCTGATGGGAGTTGCGCGCCTGCGCCTGGGCGACCGCGCCGGCGCTGCCGCGGCCTTCGCGCGAGCCGCCGCCGCCGCTCCCGACGTTCAGGAATACCGCGTCAAGGCGCTGGCCCTCGGCGCCAGTTCGCCTGCGGCAGGATCATCGGCCGCTTGATGAAACTGAGCGGCATCGACAGCCGCCAGTAGGCGCGCCGGATCGGGCTCTCGCCGCCATCGACCCGCCGCATGCGCCCCTGCTGCAACGCTGCGCGCAGTTCCGGGCTGACGCCGCTCTGGACCGTGCCCGCACGCATCTCCTGCCACCAGGCCGCCGCGTCGGCACTGAGATGGAAGGGGGATGCGACCGGCATGCCGAAAAGGTCGGCAGCGGCGGCGATCCACAGGTCAAAGATGGCGAGCAGCCGCGGATGGCGCGAGGCGCGGGCGACAAGCAGGCCGCGTTCCTCGGCGGTCAGATGCATGAGCTCGGCCGCGAACTCGTAAAGGCCCTTGGGCGCAATGGTCGCGTGCTTCACCGCCCGGTGTCCGACATGGTGGTGCACCATGCCATGCAGCGCCGCAAGATGCGGCGGCAGCACGCTGACGCCCATCGCCGACGGCAGGGCGGTGGCGCGCATCTCCCTGGTCGAGAGGAACTGCTCGACCCGCGACGGACCCGCGCGCCGGTGGATTTCGATCCATCCCGGCATGTCCTGGCGATAGAGCTCATGCAGGTGGTGATGGACCAGCCGGGGCCGTGGCGCCTCCGAGGGTCGGTAGCCGAGCCGCATCACGATCTCCTGCGCCTCGACCGCCCGTCGTGGCTCGACGAGCAGGTCCAGGTCCCGCAGGTAGCGCCAGTCCGGCCAGCCGGTAACGATCGAGCGTCCGCCCTTGAGGGCGAGCGGCACGATCCCGGCCCGGTCCAACGCCTCGGCAATCTCTACGAGCCGCTCGCCAAGCACGCGACGCCGCTCGAGATGGTCGGTCTGCCGTCGCCCGATCGCCGCCGTGACGGTCATCCTGCCGTCCGGTAGCGTCAGGGCGGGTATCTGCGGTGCCAGCCCGAGCCGCTCGACCGCGCGTACGAGCACCGAGCCCAGCCGCGCCCTGTCCGCGTGGGCGAACAACTCGTCCCAGCCGACTGCGGCGATACGTTCTCTCAGCTCCTCTGCGTGCGCTGGCACGGCATCGAACCTGATGCAGTCGCAAAGAACCGCGCGCACCTCGATGGATGCCTCGGGAGCGTCGGCAGTCACTGGATTTCCGCCTTCACGACCGGCTTGCCGGTGAGTTGCCGGACCAGCCGGGTAGTGCGGGCCGAGATCGCCGCCTTGAGCCCGAAGGGCAGGGTGGCCCGGCCGCGTCGTCCGCTTTTGCGCCGGCTCGCCACCGCCTCGAGCAGGCGCACCCAGCCGGGCGTCGCGATGGCGTCCAGCTTCTCCCTCATCGCTGGCGGCAGCGGCTCCCCCCGCCAGGCGAAATACGCCTCGTACTCGGACGGGCTGTCGATCAGGTGACGAAGGTAGTCCGCCAGGCCCTTTGCTCCGCCATGGGCATCGGCATCGATGTAGGAGCGGGGCGGCGCGAACTCGGCGGCATTGGGTGCCCCTCGATATACCGGCACGGTTCCGGCCATCAGCGGGTCGAAGAGTTTCTCCGTGACGTAGTCCTGCGCCCGGGAGTTCTCGAGCGAGAGGCAGAACCGGTAGCGTCCGATGACGGCGAGTTTGGTCGCCCGGCCATTGTCGTCTGGAAGGGTCCGGTTGCGATACACCCGGCCGTAGGAGTCGACTGGGATCTGCCTCATCAGTGCTGCGGCAAACGCGTTCCGCCCGCACCGGTCGATCAGTGCCGACTGGAACATGACCAGCGGCGCAGCCTCGGTCTTTTCCGGTACCTCGAGCCGCTGGGCCGCCTCCCATTCGGGGAGCTTCGGCAGGTACGGCGACCACACGTCGGACGTGCGCTCGTAGCTGAGCCGCAGATTGAAATGGCGGTTGAATTCCGGGTCGGCGAGGCCCGGATAGTTGACGCTGCTCTCGAGCGACCACAGTACCCAGAGCTGGCCCGGATACTTGGGTGTGTCGCGCACCTGGCTCGCCCGGAAATCCGGC
>JAEYZJ010000084.1 GCA_023430705.1 Pseudomonadota bacterium
AACACCATGCCGATGCGATTGCCGCGCAGCCGGCGCATGGCCTTCTCGTCCTGGCCGAGGATGTCGATGCCATCGAAGCTGATGCCCCCGCCGGTGTAGCGGGCGGGCGGTGTCGGCACGATGCGCGACACCGACATGCCGGTGATCGACTTGCCGCTGCCGGTTTCGCCGACCACGCCGACGATCTGTCCACGCTCGACGCTCAGGTCGATGCCGCGCAGCACCTTGGTGACGCCCTGCCGGGCGACGAACTCCAGTTCGAGGCCGCTGATATCGAGAAGGGCCATTCGCTACCTCGCGCTGCGGGGGTCGAGCGTGTCGCGCAGGCCGTCGCCGACCAGGTTGAACGCAAACACGGCAACCATGATGGCAAGCCCGGGGAACACGGCGATCCACCAGTAGACCGGCATGTAGCCACGGGCGGACGACAGCATGGAACCCCACTCCGGGGTCGGCGGCGCGACGCCGATGCCGATGAACCCGAGCGATGCCACGGTGATGATGGCGAAGCTCATCTCGAGCGACATCTTGACGATGATGATGGGAGCCACATTCGGAAGGATGTGGCGGAACAGCACGCGGAACCAGCTTGCGCCCATGACCTGCGCCGCCTCGACATAGACGTCTCTGCGGGCCGCCTGCACCTCCCCGCGCACCAGCCGGGCGTAACCCGGCCAGGTGGCCAGCGTGATGGCAATCGCCACGTTGAGCATGCCCGAGCCGAGCGCCGCGGCCACCGCCATGGCGAGGATGAGCGAGGGGATGGTGAGCATCAGGTCGGTGAAGCGCATCAGCACCTCGTCCACCCATTTGCCGAAGAACCCGGCGATGCTGCCAACGATCGTCCCGATCAGCGCGCTGGCGAAGATGATGCACACCGCCAGCACCAGCGACGTGCGCGCGCCGCCAAGGATCAGGGAGAACACGTCCTGGCCCAGTTCGTTGGTGCCGAACAGATGCTGCGCCGAGGGCGGCAGGAAGCGATCACCGGTACTGACCCCGCCCGTGATGTGGTGCGGATAAGGCGCCAGTGCGCTGCCGAAGACGGCAACCAGCAGCAGCAGCCCCACGACGGCCATCGCGCCAGCCGTCAGCGGATTGGAGATCATGCGCTTCAACAGGCCCTCGGGCCGCGCAACCGCACTGACTTCTGCAGTTTCCACGCTCACGATGCGTTCGCCTTGGGATTCATCAGTCGGTAGAGGATGTCGACGAAGATGTTCGTGACCACGAACAAGGCGCCGACGACGAGGGCCACACCTATCACCGGCATGAAGTCCTGCGCGACAATGGCCTTGGTCGCGTAGAGCCCGATGCCGGGCCAGTCGAACACGGTTTCCACCACCACGGTGCCACCCAGCATCCAGCCGAAATAGAGCCCGATGACGGTGAGCGTCGCCGTGAAGGCGTTGCGAAACACGTGCTTGAAGATAATCTTTGCCGGCGGCAGACCGAAAGCCTTCGCCGTGCGGACATAGTCGAGCTGCAGCACCTCGATGGCCTATTATCGCATCATGTTGATGAGCGTGGCCATCGGACTCAGACTGAGTGTCAGAGCCGGCAGGAGAAGGTAGGTCAACGCGCTCGCGAACGCCCCGAAATCAAGGGCGATGAGGCTGTCGATGGTCATGAAGCCAGTGACGGTCGGCGGCGGCATGGCGATGAAGCTGAAGCGGCCTCCGAGCGGCAGCAGATTGAGCATCATTCCGAGCACGATCTGGAAGATCAGGCCGATGAAGAACTGCGGCGTCGACAGCGCGAACAACGATACGAACCGAGCCAGGTAGTCGAATGGTCCGTTCTTGTTCACCGCCGCGAAGAGGCCGAGAGGCACGCCGACGATGACGGCTATGAACAGCCCGGCAATCACCAGTTCCACCGTCGCCGGCAGGAACGCAATCAGGTCGTCGACAACCGGACGTCGCGACATGACCGAGCGACCGAAATCGCCCTGCAGCAGGGCGGATAGATAGTTGAAATACTGGACCCAGATTGGCTGATCGAGGCCGAACTCGGCCCTCAGTGCCGCGATCTGGCTGGCCGTCGCCTGCGGACCCGCGGCGAGGGCGACCGGATCGCCCGGCAGAAGCCGGGCGATCACGAATAACAGGACGGTGAGGCCGAGAAGGATCGGTATCAGCAGGAGCAGTCGGCGGATAAGCAACCCAAACACGGCCCACTAACCTCAGGAGATCGACAGCGGGAAGAACTCGGGCGCGTTCGTGCCGATCGGCGTGAAGGTGTAACCCTTGACGTTGTCGCGGTGCGCGAGCGGACGACGCTCGAGCACGCCGAACACGTCGGATGCATCCTCGACGACGATCTGCTGCAGCTCGAAGTAGATCGCCTTGCGCTTCTCGAGATCGGTTTCCGAGCGGCCGGCCATGATCAGCTCGTCCACCTTGGGGTTCGAGTAGACCGGGTTGGACCAGGTGCCGTTGCGCGACGAATGGAAGCCGGCGAAGGCAAAGTTGTCCGGATCGGCATAGTTGGCCGACTCGTACACAGCCATGAAGTCGCCCTGAGTTTCCGGGGCCTGCGCAGCAGCGACCAGATCCGGCCACACCAGCGACTTGATCTCGACGTTGATGTTGAGCGGCGCCAAGGCGTCGAGCATCACGAGGCCCAGACGACGCTGATGGTCGTAACCCGACACGTGCGTGAAGGTCAGCGTGAAGCCGCCAGCAGCAAACTCGCCCGACTTGGCCAGCTCGGCCTTCGCCTTTTCGGGGTCGGTGCGGTAGATTTCTAGGTCCGGGTTGTGGCCGAACACGCCGGTCGGCAGCGGGCCAACCATGAGGTCGGCATTGCCCATGACGTCGAGCATGGCCTGGTAGTTGAAAGCGTAGGAGACAGCCTTGCGAACGTTAACATCCGCCAGCGGACCGTGCTTGGTGTTCATGCGCAGGTAGAACGGCTGCAGGCCGACGGCCTCGACTTCCACCACGCCCGGCTTGCCGCGAACCTGCATCAGGTCGTCGGTGGTCAGGTCGAGCACGAAGTGAACTTCGCCGCGCTCGAGCAACAGGCGCTGGGTGGCCGTCTCGCGTACGATACGCCAGACGACGTTCTGCACGTTGCCGCCATCCTTGTTCCAGTAGCTGGCGAAGCGGCTGAAGCCATAGAGCGTCCCAGCCTCGTAGCGGGTAAGCTCGAATGCGCCCGAGCCGGCCACGTTGGTGGTGAACCAGGTCTGACCGTCGTCCTCGCCCTTGTTTGCCTCGGCGATCGTCGGGTTGACCACGAACATCCAGGGCAGCACCTGCAGGAACGCTGCGAACGGCGAGCTCAGCGTGAACTTGATGGTCTGGGCGTCGACGACCTCGATGCCTTCCTCGCTTAGGAAGTCGCTGATCATCCAGCTGGCGCCCTTGCCGATACGCAGGATGCGGGCGAACGAGTAGCGCACGGCTTCGGCGTCGAGCGGAGTACCGTCGTGGAACACGGCGCCATCAACGAGCTTGAAGGTGTACTCGAGGCCGTCAGCCGACACGTCCCAGGCCGAAGCGAGACCCGGCTGGATTTCCGGCGGATTGTTCCGCACGCGCACCAGGGAGTCATAGACGTTGATGAAGAAGGCCGTCGGGATGTTGCCGTTGGCGGTATGCGGGTCGAGATTGTCGACTTCCGTGTTCGAGGCCAGCACGAAGGTCGCGCCGGACTGGGCCATTGCCGAGAACGGCACCGCAGCGGCGAGCGCGGCGGCGGCACCCAGCAGGCCGAACTGGCGCCGGTTGAGCTTGGTAGAGTTAAGCATATCAGGGGTCCTGCTAGGATTTGTTGGTCTGATCCCTAGGCCTGTCCGAGCGGCGCAGTCTTGCGCACAGACCCGATCACAACCTTGCGACGGATTTGATCCTATCGGCCGGGCTTGGGTGGGCAAGACGGCCGCCTATAATGAACCCGCGCCGCGCTATAACCGCGTATTATCAATCGCCCACCGAAGGTGCGCAGCTGTCTGATTACCGCATTGAGCGGCACTTTACGACAAAAAGGCCGGGCTCCCCGGGGAGCCCGGCCTGTCAGACACAGCCGGCTTGCCGCCTCAGCCCTGCTTCAGCGCGTGAGGGTAATGCTTCTGGGCGTATTCGGGCGAGATATAGCCATCGCGCAAATCCTTGGCGACGCGAGCCGGATCACGCTCGCTGGCCGGGCCGTAGCCGCCGCCACCGCCGGTGTGCATCTCGAAAAGCGCCCCCTTCGGAACCGTGAAGTCGGTGCGTTTCGAGAAGTGCACCGTCTCGCCGTCAGGCATGGTGACGGCGGCACCGTTGGCGCGCGCCTCACCGCCGCCGGCGAGGCCCCACGGGGCCGTGCGGCTGCGTTCCAGCGCTGCGGTGATGTGGACGTCCTCGGTCATGCGGAAGGCGAAGTCGACGCCTGCGCCGCCGCGATACCTGCCCGCGCCACCGCTATCGGTGGCCAGTTCCATCTTCTCGACGATCCACGGGTTCTTGGCTTCCCAGACCTCGGCCGGCGAGAACCGGGTGGCGGCTTCCGAGATGTGCAGCATGGTGCCGCCATCGCCACCGTCCCAGGCGCCCTGCCCCACCGGATGCGGCGAGCCATCGGCCCACGGCTGACCAGTGGCTTCGCGGGTGCCCCAGTAGGTCATGCCGATGATGCAGCCACCCGAGCAGGCCGGCACGGCCGTGATCAGCGACTGCGAGATGGCATGGTAGATCACTTCCATCGATTGCAGCGACGGCATGCCGTAGAGGAAGGTCGGCGCCGGCGGCAGCGGGTGGAACATGCTGCCGGGCCGGGTCTTCACCTTCATGGCCCGGAAGTGGCCCTCGTTCGGCGACTCGCCGGAGCCGGCAAGCATCGAGATGGCAATGCGGCTGGCCGACACCGCGGACGGCGCCGGTGCGTTGATCGGGCCGGCATTCTGGTTGGGCGCGTTGGAGAAGTCGATCAGCACGTCCGAGCCGTCGACCTCGACCGCCACTTCGAAGCGGATCAGGTCGTCATTCACGCCGTCGTTGTCACAGACGCCCACACCGACATATCGCCCGTCGGGGATGGTCTCGAAAAAGCGACGGATGGTGGCCTCGCCATGATCGAACATCATCTCGACCGAGGCCCAGAACTCCTCGACGCCAAAGCGTGCAACCACACGCTCGAACGCCGCCGCACCGGTCTTCACCGACACGATCTGGGCGTTGAGATCGCCCTCGATCATCTTTGGCACACGTGAGTTGGCGAGCACGAAGCGCAGCAGCTCCTTGTCGAGCTTGCCGGCCTTCTCGATCTTGATGCCCGGATAGATCGTACCTTCCTGGAACACGTCGATGGTGTCGGTGCAGTACGGGTTCTTGCCGGCGATATCGAGCCAGTGGCCCTTGTTGACGGTGTAGCCGATCAGGGCGTCCTGGTGGAACACCGGCATTACCATGGCCACGTCCTGAGGATGGCTGCCGGTGCCGTACGGCCAGTTGTACATGATGACATCGCCCGGCTCGAGCATGTCGACGCCGCCGACGGCCTTCACCGCCTCTTCGACGCACGAGTTCAGCGTGCCCATGAACAGCGGCAGGCTCGGCGCCTGCGCCAGCAGCCGGTACTGCGGATCGTAGATGGCGACGGCGAAGTCGAGCACCTCGTAGATCACAGGAGAAAAAGCCGTGCGGATCAGCGCACGCTTCATCTGGTCCGCCGCAGAATTGAGGGCGTGGCGGGTGACCTCGGTGGTGATGGGATCGGCGGGCCTGCGCTCGGCGGGTGCCGGCACAGCCTCGTGGATGACGAATGCGGGTTGGCTCATCTCATTCATTCCCGGGTCAGGATCAGTTCGTTCATGACGCCGGCGGCGACATGCCAGCCAGCGTCGACATAGAGCGTCGTGGTGTTTTCGGTGATGATGGCCGGACCGGAGAACGGCCCGTCGATGGTCTCACGAGCGATCACCTGGAAGTCGAGCACGGCGCCCTTTTCGAAGGAGTGTGCCTTCCAGACTTCCGTTGCGCCGGCTGTAACCGGGGCCGCAGGTGACTCGCGTCGCCGCGGCAGCGGCATGATGCGTGAAGCACGGACCGAGACGATCTCCACCGGCCCTTCAATCAGGCCGCCGAAGGTACGCTGGTAGTCCATCTCGAACTTGCCGGTGATCGTCGCCGGGTCCTCGCCGAAGCGACGGTCGGCGATGGGGATTTCGATCGACAGCCAGTGCTCCTGTCCCGAGTAGCGCAGGTCGAGCCTCGCCTTCTCCACCGGGGTACCCGAATAGACGGCCGCGCGTGCGTCGAGATCGCTGAACAGCTCGCCCAGCAGTTTCTGAGCGGTGGCAAGGCCGGTACCGTCGAGCGGCAGGATGGCGGTACGCGCGGCGGACTGCACCATGTCCGCGCCGAGCAGGCCCCAGGCCGAGAAGTTGCCGGCCAGCGGCGGCACCACGATACGCTTCATCGCAAGCTCGTCGGCGAGGAGCGTCGCCATCATTGGACCGGCGCCGCCGAAAGGCAGCAGCGTCATGCCGCGCGGGTCGAGTCCCTGCTCTACCGTCACTTCACGCATGGCATTGGCCATGCTCGCGGCGGCGATACGCAGAATGCCGACCGCCGTCTCGTCGACGGTCTTGCCTATCTTCTCGCCGACCGTCTGCAGGGCAGCCGCGGCCTTGTCGAAGTTGAGCGTGATACCGCCCGCGAGACGGCCTGGCCCGAGCATACCCAGATGGGCTGCAGCATCGGTCGTGGTCGGCTCGGTGCCGCCCTTTCCGTAGGCCGCAGGACCGGGCACGGCCGCGGCGCTGCGTGGGCCGACGCGCATCAGCCCACCGTGGTCGACCGATGCAATGGAACCGCCGCCGGATCCGATCGAACGCACGTCGACCCAAGGGGTCTGCACTGGCATGCCATCGACGATACCCTCGAACTCGACCTTGGGTTCGCCATCGATGATGAGCGTCGTGTCGAAGCTGGTACCGCCCACGTCGGCAGTGATCAGCGCCGGGATGTTGAACATCTTGGCGAACTCGCTAGCGCCCTGGGCACCCGCGACCGGACCCGACATGATGGTCTCGAACGGCCGGCGCTCGGCTTCGTCGAAGGCCATCGAACCCGAACCCGATCGGGTGATCAGGCACTGCCCCTTGAAGCCCAGCGCGCGCAGGCTTGCTTCGAGACGCTGCAGATAGTCCGCCATGCGACCGCGAACGAACGCATCAATGACGGTGGTCGAGGTGCGCTCGTACTCACGGTATTCGCCGGAAATCCGGTGCGACAGCGAGATGCCGCCGGTAAAGCCGGCCTCGCGGAGGATCCGCTCGACCTCAAGCTCGTGCTTGGGGTTGGCGTAGGCGTTCATCAGGCAGACGGCGATTGCGTCAACCTTCTGCTCGACGAAGCGGGCCAGGGCGTCCAGGACGGACCGGGGCTCCAGGGCACGGTGCACCACACCGTCGGCGCGCATGCGCTCGGCAATACCGAGGCGCAGGTGACGCGGCACCAGTGGCTCCGGCGCCTCCCAGAAGGGATTGTACATTTCGGCGCGGTCGCCGCGTCGGATTTCCAGAACGTCGCGCAGGCCTTCAGTCGCAATCAGGCCGACCGTGGCGCCGCGGCGCTCGAGCAGCGCGTTGAGGCCCACCGTCGTGCCGTGCAGGAAATAACTCGCCTCTGCAAGAACCTCGGCCGGCACGTGCAGGCGGACAGCGTCGACGACGCCGAGCTCCGGGTTGGCTGGGGTCGTGGGGACCTTGCCCTCCGCCGTGCGTCCCGTGCGATCGTCAAGGTAGACGAGGTCGGTGAAGGTGCCGCCGATATCGACACCGATGCGAGTAACCATCAACTCACTCCAGTTGGTCGCGCGCGACTCGGGAGTGCGTCTCCCGTGCCCGCGCGGAAAGGGGGATCAGGGCCGGGTTCCGGCCAGTGCGAAGAGGATGCGGGCGTGTGCCCGACTGCCCTTTTCAAGCGCCACGAGCTCGAACTTCTCGTTGGGGCTATGCGGATTGTCGTCGTTCTGCGCCCAGCCGTAGAGCAGCGAGTCGATGCCCAGCACGTCCTTGATTGCGTTCACGACAGGGAGCGTTCCACCGGTGCCGACGATCGCCGTCGGTGTGCCGAACTCGTCGCTGAGAGCGGCCATGGCCTTTTCGACGAACACGGAGTCGGTCGGGATCATGGTAGCGCGGGAGGCCGAGATGACCGTCACCGTCGCCTTGGCGTCCGCCGCCAGGCGGGAGTTGACGAAGTCCTCGAACAGACCTGCCAGACGGTGCGGGTCCTGCCCCGGAACGAGCCGGAAGGAGACCTTGGCGTGGGCTTCGGCCGGGATGACGGTCTTGCTGCCCTCTCCGGAGTAACCACCCCAGATGCCGTTGACCTCGGCGGACGGCCGGCTCCAGATGCGCTCGAGTGACGTCCGGCTGCCTTCACCGATCGGGTTGGCGAGGCCGACATCGGCGAGGTACTTCCTGTCATCGAACGCAAGCTCGCGCCACATAGCGCTATCTCGGGCGTCGAGCTCGGCCACGTCATCGTAGAAGCCGGGAATAGCGATGCGCCGGTCTTCGTCATGCAGGCCGGCGAGAATTTCGCTCAGCAGCGTCAGGGGATTGACGACGAGGCCACCATAGAGACCCGAGTGCAGGTCCTGGCTGGGCCCGGTGATATCGAGCTGGGTGTAGAGCATGCCGCGCAGGCGCGTCACCAGTGCCGGCCGATCGATTGCCCACATGCTGGCATCGTTGAGCAGCGCGACATCGGCCCTCAGGTCGGCGGCATTGGCCTCGAGGAAGGCGCGCAGGTTGGGACTGCCGATCTCCTCCTCGCCTTCGCACACCACCGTTACAGCAACCGGCAGGGTGCCTGTTTCCGCCTGGATCGCGCGCAGCGCATCGAGCCAGGAGATGAGCTGCCCCTTGTTGTCTGAGGCCCCGCGGCCGACCATCTGGTCGCCATGTGGACCGGCCTTGATCAGCGGCTCGAACGGCGCGGTGGTCCAGAGCTCCACCGGATCGGGCGGCTGCACGTCGTAATGGGAATAGAGCAGCACATGGGTCGCATCGTTGCCTGGACCCGGATGATGCCCGACGACAACAGGATGGCGCGCCGTGGGGCGGATCGAAACGTCGAATCCCAGCCCAACAAGCTGCTCCCGCACCCACTCTGCCGCCTCGCGGACCGCTTCCAGCCGTCCGGGGTCGGCGCTCACACTCGGGATACGAACCAGATCGGACAACCGCTGGATCGATTCCGGTTGCGCCCGGGAAATATGGTCGAGAACACCGTTGAGGACAGAAGGCTCAGTCACTTCAGATTCTTTCGCGCGGAAACCAAGGGCATCGCGCAACACTATTTTCGTCGGACCGGGAAACCCAGCCGCCAGGCTATGATCAGTTCGGCCTCGGTTATAATACCGGCCTATCCGCACCGGCTCGTCTCACGGGCCTGCAGCCAAGCCGTCCGGCCAGCGTGCAAGGCTGCAAGCTGGCGCACTGGCGATTCATCACGCCGTGCTGACAGCCCGGGGAGAGGTGCAGCCGGCCTCCTTACTGTTTTCGTGGACGCCCGCCGCCACAGCCAAAGGATCCCTCGGCAACACTTCGCGAAATACCAGCGTACAGATGCGTATAACTGTGCTTAACAACCGTTAACCTCTCTTGACGGAGCCCGCCGCACGTGAGGAATTGAATAGATTGAGAGGTCCAGCCGTTGGGGGCGGGCTTTCGAGTCTCTGAGTGGTTGTTGCGGCAATAGAGTGGACTGACGCTTTCCTCGTGGAGGTGCATCTCGCCTGCAACGTGCTCGTTCGAAAGAAAGGCGGGCTGCATTGCGGACGCGGACGCACGATCGTCAGCCACATGCGGGCATCCGGGCCGTACTTGCCTGCGTTCTGCTTGCACTGCTCGTACCCATTATTGCGGCCTGCTCAGGCGTGACGCCGGCCGGATTTGGCGGTGTTGCTCGCCCGCGGCTCGAAAATGGCGAGGCCGAGCGGCGCGGGCCGATCATCAACGAAGCCGCCTTCAACAATGCCGCGATCCAGGCGACGCTGGCGCCTTATTCCGGCTTTGTCGGGCAGGTGCGGGTCAACTATGAAGGGGAGCGCAGCGCGGTCGAAAGCGACCTTCGCGACCTTGGCATCGCGTCGTCCGATTTCGACCCCAACGAGACGGTCCTCGTCAATTTCACCGATGCCTCGATGAGCTATATCCTCGAGCAGTTGCTGCGCGGCGCATTGCGGGTCGACTACATCGCGCCCGAGGGCCTGCCGACGGGAATCGATTTCCGCATCGAGACGCCACTGCCCAAGAGCCGTGTGATCCAGGTCGTGCGCGACCTGCTGGCCCGCAACAACCTGGTCATGCGCCTCATCAACGGCGTCTACCAGATCGGTCCGGCCGAGCTGATCCAGTCGCTGCAGACCAATTCCAGTCTCGGTCGTCCCGGCGACGACACCACCAAGATCGTCGACCTCGGCAGCAACAATGCGCCCCAGGTGGTCGCCATCGCCTCGCAACTGCTGCCACAGGGCGTGAGCGTGATGGTGTCGAGTTCCTCCGACAAGGTCGTGGTCCGCGCCAACCAGAACGATGTCGCCTCGGTCGAGGCGATGCTCCGGCAGCTGTCACAGATGGCTGTCGGCAGCGACCAGGTGGCGATCATCCCGCTGCGGCGCAGCGCGCCGGAAGCGGTTGCGGGGCAGCTCAGCCAGTTCTACGGCGACCTGATCCGCGACGGCGGCGACGCGCGGGTATCGATCATCCCCCTGCAGAACCAGCAGGCGGTTCTGGTAGGGACGTCCGACGCGGCCCTGATGCGCGGCGTGCAGCAATTGGCCCAGCAGCTCGACCGCTCGGTCACCGACGCCAGCGAGTTACGGGTGATCGCCCTCACCCATCGCAAGGCCGCCGAGCTGGTGCCCCAGCTGGTTCAGCTTTTCGGCTCCACAGCCGCGCTGCCGGTGGCGACTGGCGATACCGGCCAGCGGGAACCGACGACCGGCGTGATGTCGCGCCTGAATGTCCCGGGTGCCGTGGCGCAGACGGACAACGCGGACGGCACTGCCCTTTCCGTGCCCATGCCGGCCGATGCCCTGGCCGGCGGAGGCGGCGGCAATGGTCCGTTTGCGGCATCGACCACGCCGGCACCGCAGTCGGGCGAGACCCGCATCGTCGCCGACGAGCGGACCAATGCCGTCCTCGTCTTCTCGACCTACTCGGTCTACAAGCGCGTCCGCGAGATGGCGCTGACCCTCGACGTGGCGCAAGCGCAGGTGATCATCGAAGCTACCGTTCTCGAAGTCGAGCTCAACGAGACGATCGAGACCGGCGTCCAGTTCTTCCTGCAGGCGCGCGGATTCTCGATGGGCTCGGGCATCCCGGCCGGGGCCCAGAGCCCGGCCCGCGGGGGCATGGCGGGATTTTCCGGTGCGATCGGCGACGTCAGCGTCGATGCCGTGGTCAAGGCGCTGCGGCAGGTGACGGACCTCAAGGTCGTCTCCTCGCCCTATCTCACCGTGGTCGACGGGCAGCCGGCGCGCCTTGTGATCGGCGACCAGATTCCGTTCGCCACCAGCGAGCAGACTTCGTCCAATACGGGCGGCACCACGGTCACCCGCAATGTCGAGATCCTGGACACCGGTGTCGTGCTGGAGATCACGCCGCGGATCCACGCCAACAACGCGGTGGACCTCACCGTCGTGCAGTCCGTGTCGACGCCTTCGTCCAAGGACGGAACCAACCTGACGCCGGTCGTCGCGACCCGGGACATCTCATCGCAGATCCTCGCGCAGTCCGGGCGCACGCTGCTGCTCGGCGGCATGATCCAGGATCGGCAGGAACTCACTCAGGAGGGGATCAACGGGCTCGACGAGATGCCGCTGATCGGCGGCTTGTTCCGCCAGAACAAGGGCATGGCAAGGCGCACCGAGCTTCTCGTCCTGATCACCCCCAGGGTTGTGCG
>JAEYZJ010000129.1 GCA_023430705.1 Pseudomonadota bacterium
TTCAGCCGGATGAAGCCGACGAGGATGTTGCCGGCGTGGTCCTTCTGGATCTCGAGGAAATCACCTTCGTCGGCCAGCTTCTCGATGACCTCGCGCATGTCGTAGGGCTTGCTGGCGGTGTCGGGGATGATGGTGTCGAGGCTCGGCTCCTCGCGGTCGATGCGATCCTCGACGGCGACGACGGGGGGCTTCTGCGTGGCACTCAATGGCAGGAAATCGAACAGGCGGCGGACTTCGAGCAGCGTCTCGATGTCGTTGTCGAAGGCGGCGTCGGCGACGGAGCTGACCCTCGTGTGCGTGCTCGCGCCGCCGAGTTCTTCGTGCGTCACCACCTCGGACGTCACGGTCTTCACCACGTCGGGGCCCGTGACGTACATGTAGGAGGTGTCCTTCACCATGTAGATGAAGTCGGTCATGGCCGGCGAATAGACCGCACCACCGGCGGTCGGCCCCATGACCACCGAAATCTGCGGGATGGCGCCCGAGGCCTGGACGTTGCGCCAGAACACCTCGGCATAGCCGCCGAGCGCCGCGACGCCTTCCTGGATGCGGGCCCCGCCGCTGTCGTTGAGGCCGATCACCGGGGCGCCGTTCTGGACGGCGAGGTCCATGATCTTGCAGATCTTCTGGGCGTGGGTCTCGCTGAGCGAGCCGCCGAAGACCGTGAAGTCCTGGCTGAACACGTAGGTCATGCGCCCGTTGATGGTGCCCCAGCCGGTGACCACGCCATCGCCGGGGATGACGGTCTTTTCCATGCCGAAATCCACCGCCCGGTGGGTGACGAACATGTCGTATTCCTCGAAGGAGCCGGGATCGAGCAGCACGTCGAGCCGTTCGCGCGCGGTCAGCTTTCCCTTGGCATGCTGCGCGTCGATGCGCTTCTGCCCGCCACCGAGCCTCGCGTCGCTCCGCCGCTGGTCCAGCGCGGCGACAATCTTGTGCATATGGGAAGTGTCCCTCGTGGTCGTGCGGCTGTTGCCGTTGGTCGAGGGCGACAATGTGACGGGCGCAGCGAAAACGCAACGCCGTCGGACCGCGCGGCAAGCTCGCGTGCATGGCGAGTGGACACCCGCCCCGGGCGCGCGTAAACCCACGGCCGCTATGCATGATGGCTCGAACATTCCGGTACTGCCTGCCGCCCTCGTCGAGGACGCGGTCCGCCGTGCGCTGGCCGAGGACCTCGGCCTCGCCGGCGACCTCACCTCGCTCGCGACAATTCCGCCGCTGGCGACGGCCACGGCAACGCTGACGGCGCGCGAGCCGGGCGTGATCGCCGGGCTGCCGCTGGCCGTCGAGGTCTTCCGCCAGCTGGGCAGCGAGGTGGATTTCGCGCCGCAGGCGCCCGATGGCGCGCATGTGGCGAGGGGCGACATCGTCGCCGTCGTTTCGGGCGCGGCGCGGCCCCTGCTCGCCGGCGAGCGGACCGCACTCAATTTCCTGAATCATCTCAGTGGCATCGCGTCGCTTACGCACAAGTTCGTAGAAGCGGTCGCAGGCACCACCACGCGCATCTGCGACACGCGCAAGACGACGCCGGGGCTGCGCGCCTTCGAGAAATATGCGGTGCGCTGCGGCGGGGGCTGGAACCACCGCTATGCGCTCAGCGACGCCATCCTGATCAAGGACAACCACATCGCCGTGGCCGGCAGCGCCGGCAAGGCCTACCGCGCGGCGCGGGCGGCGGCCGGGCACCTCGTCGCCATCGAGGTCGAGGTGACGACGCTGAGCGAACTCGAGGAAGTGCTCGAGGCGGGCGCCACGGTGGTCATGCTCGACAACATGGACAACGAGCTGCTGAAGGCGGCCGTGCGCCTCAACGACCGCCGGGCCCGGCTCGAAGCCTCGGGCGGCGTCACGCTCGAGCGCGTCCGCAGCATCGCCGAAACGGGCGTCGACTTCATCTCGTCGAGCCAGATCACCATGGGCGCCAAGCCGCTCGACCTTGGACTGGACGTCGAAATCCGATGAGCGCCTTCTACACCGACCTGATGAACCGCGGGGCAATCGCGGCGGCGGAGGCGATCCTTGCGATCTACCGGGACGGCGCGGTCGCGATCGAGAAGGCCGATGGCTCGCCGGTGACCGAGGCCGACCAGAGGGCCGAGGCCATCATTCTCGCCCACCTCGCCGAAACCGGGCTGCCGGTGCTGGCCGAGGAAAGCGTCGCCGCCGGGCGCATTCCCGAACTCGGGGAGCGCTACTTCGTCGTCGATCCGCTCGACGGCACCAAGGAATTCCTGAAGCGCAACGGCGAGTTCACGGTCAACATCGCCCTGTGCGAGGCCGGCCGGCCGGTGAGCGGGGTGGTGCTGGCCCCGGCGAGCGGCGACATCTACTGGGGCGGGCCGTACGGCGCGCATGCCGGCAGGGTCGTCGATGGCGCGATCACGGCGCAGCGTCCGCTCAGCGTCAACCGCGAGCACCGGCCGCTGCGCATCGTCGCCAGCCGTTCGCACGGTCACGAGGCGCTGGCCGAGCTCTGCTCGGCGCTCGATGTGGCCGAGGACGTATCGGTCGGCTCGTCGCTGAAGTTCTGCCTCCTCGCGGATGGGGCGGCCCAGCTTTACCCGCGGTTTACCCCGACATCGGAATGGGACACCGCCGCGGGCCAGGCCGTGCTGCAGGCAGCCGGCGGCGTGGTCCTCGATCTCGACGGGCTGCCGCTGACCTGCGGTCACCCCGAGCGCAAGTTCCTCAACGCCTGGTTCGTTGCCGCTTCGAGCCAGGAACTGGCGCTTGCGGCCCTCGCGCACATGGCGCGCTTCGCCGAGAGCTGACGCTTCCCGCCGTCACCACGATCTACCGGCCATGAGTATTTTGCATGGCTGCCCCCGCACGCGCTCTTGTTGTGCTTATCCGGCGATCCATATATAGGCCCGGCATATGCTGGTCCGTCATATGCCGGCCGGATAGGAAGCCCATGAACGTCAGAACCATCTGCCTGGCCATCCTCTATGACGAGGAGGCCACCGGATATGAGATCAGGAAACTCTCCGTGGAAGGGGAGTATTCCTATTTCATCGACGCCAGCTACGGCTCGATTTACCCGGCGCTGGCACGTCTCGAGCAGGAAAAGCTAGTTACTTCAAGGGTCGAGCCTCAGGAGGGCAAGCCCGCAAAGAAGGTCTATTCGATCACGCCGGCCGGCCGCACAGCCTTTATTCAATCGCTGTTCGACAAGCTGGGCGAAGACGAGTTCCGCAGCGAATTCCTGCTGTTCCTGCGCTTCGCGTCCGAGTTGCCGCAGTCGCTCGTCGAGCAACGCCTCGTCGAACGACTCGCCCAGATCGACGCGACACTGGCCGACTTCGACCGCATGACTGAACAACACAATCACCCCGGGGATGCCTGGGTCATCGCATACGGGCGCACTTGTATGCAGGCGGCCCGTGACTACATCGATGCCCATGGGGCCGAACTGATCGCGCTGGCACGTCCCGATCGGGGCGCAGCTGCCGCTGCCGAGTAGAGGGACTATCTGAATGCGTGCGTATTACTCATACGGCGTTGCCGGCGCCATCGTCGTTCTGGGCGCGCTCTGGCTGGGCAGCGGCACTTTCGTGTCGGGCGGCAACGGGCCGGGCAATGGCGAGCGGCCGATCATCGCGTTCTTCGACAAGAATGCCGAGACCCACGAGGCGGCCCATGAGTCCGGCGAGATCGACCCGCGGCTGACCATCGCCGAGCGCGTGGCCGAGGCCTCCGGCGGCGAGGCGCCGCTGCAGTCGGTCCGCACCGAGACCTACAACGTCCAGGCCATGCCGTTGAACGTGCCGCTGCGCGGCCGCACCAAGGCGAGCTCGATCGTCTCCATCACGCCCGAGACCACCGGCGTCGTCACGGCCGTCAACGTGACCAAGGGCCAGGTGGTGAAGCCGGGCGACGTGCTGTGCGTGCTCGACGAGGGCACCCGCGCCGCCGCAGTGGCGCAGGCCGAGGCGACGCTGGCGCAGGCGCAGAACGCCTATGACTCCAACAAGACCCTGCGCGAGAAGGGTCTCGCGCCCAGCAATAGCGGCATCAGCGCCGAAGCGAGCCTCCGCCAGGCGCAGACCGCCTTCGACCAGGCCAAGCTGGAATACGACCGTGCCAAGGTGACCACCAAGGTGGGCGGCGTGGTGCAGGACCCGCTGGCGACCGTCGGCACCGTGCTCGGGGTCGGCCAGCCCTGCGCCACCGTGGTCGAGATGAACCCGATGCTGTTCGTCGCCAACGTGCCCGAAGCCCGGATCGCCCGGGCCGAGCTTGGCCTGCCGGCGACGGTGACCACCGTCACCGGCCAGACCGCCGAGGGCAAGGTGAGCTACATCGCCTCGCTCGCCGACGAAGCGACCCGCTCGTTCCCGATCGAGATCGAGATTCCCAATGAGGACGGAAAGGTGCTGTCGGGCGTCACCGCCACGGCCACCGTCAGCATGGGCACCGTGCCGGCGCACCTGCTGCCGCAGTCGGTGCTGACCCTCAACGACGATGGCGCACTTGGGGTGCGGGCCGTCACGAACGGCGTCGTGGAGTTCTACCCCGTGACGATCATCTCGGACTCCCGCGATGGCGTCTGGGTCACGGGCCTGCCGCCCAGGGTGGACGTCATCACCATGGGTCAGGAGTACGTCGTGCCGGGCCAGAAGGTCAACGCGACCAACGTTACGGGGACGCCTCAGTCTGAAGAGTCCGAGGCCGCTGCGGAAGGGGTGCAGTCATGATGAACTTCCTCGAACGCGTCCTGCGCATGCCGCGGGTCGTGTTGACGGTCATGTTCCTGCTGCTCGTTGCGGGCTTCGGGGCCTATACGTCGCTGCCCAAGGAGAGCTTCCCGGCAATCGACATCCCCTATTTCTACGTCTCGGTCAGCCAGACCGGCGTCAGCCCGCGCGACGCGGAGCGACTGCTGGCCAAGCCGATCGAGGACCGCATCAAGACCCTCGACGGGCTCGAGAACTACACCTCGACCGCGACGACCGGGCATGCCTCGGTGTTCCTCGAGTTCAACGTGAATGCCGACAAGGACAAGGCGCTCGCCGACATCCGGGCCAAGCTCGACGGCGTGTCGTCGGAGCTGCCGGAGGATGCCAACGAGCCGACCGTGACCGAGATCTCGTTCACGAACATGCCGTCCATCTCGGTGGCGCTCTATGGCGACGTGCCCGAGCGCACGCTGGTGCAGAAGGCCAAGGACCTCAAGGAAGCGCTCGAGGACATTCCCTCGGTGCAGAGCGTGACCGTTTCCGGCTCGCGCGACGAGATGCTGGCCGTCACGATCGACATGAACCGGCTCGAGGCCTACAACCTCACCGCCAGCCAGCTGCTCGACGCACTCGCCAAGAACAACATGGTGGTGCCGGGCGGCACGCTCGACACGGGCAAGGGCTCGTTCAACGTCGAGGTCCCCGGCCTCATCACTTCGGCCGAGGACGTCTATTCGCTGCCGATCAAGGCCGACGGCGACAATGTCGTGACCTTCGGCGACGTGGCGACCATCACCCGCACCTTCGAGGACGCGACCGAGTACGCGCATGTGAACGGCCAGCCGGCCATCACGCTGGGCGTCATCAAGGAGCTGGGCACCAACGTCATCGACGTCTCGGACCAGGTCCGCGCGGTGACGACCGAGTTCACCA
>JAEYZJ010000157.1 GCA_023430705.1 Pseudomonadota bacterium
GGGCTTCGACTGGCCTAAATCCATGCAGTGGGGCAACGGCGGGCTGACCTGGGTGCGGCCGCTCCGCGCCATCACCGCGACTTTCGGCACCGACAATGACGAGCCGGAGGTGATCCCCTTCCAGTCCGGCACCATCGCCAGCGGGCAGACGACCTACGGCCACCGCTTCCTTTCGCCCGAGCAGATCCGCGTACGCCGCTTCGACGACTACGTGCAGGCGCTCGAGAGGGCCAAGGTCGTGCTCGATATCGACCGCCGCAAGGAAATCATCAAGGCCGACGCCGACAACCTCGCCTTCGCGCAGGGCCTCACGGTCATCCACGACGAAGGCCTGCTCGAAGAAGTCGCCGGCCTCGTCGAGTGGCCGGTGGTCATGATGGGCTCGTTCGACCCTGCCTTCCTCGAAGTGCCCGAGGAAGTGATCATTGCCACCATCCGCGCCAACCAGAAGTGCTTCTGCCTGCGCGATGCGTCTGGCAAGCTGGCGCCGAGGTTCATCATCACCTCCAACCAGATCGCGGAGGACGGAGGCCAGACCATCGTTGCCGGCAACGAGCGCGTCATTCGCGCCCGCCTCTCCGATGCCAGCTTCTTCTACAAGTCCGATCTGGCACTGCCGCTCGAGCACGGCCTGCCCAAGCTCGAGGAGAGCGTGTTCCACGCCAGGCTCGGCACGCAGTTCCAGCGCGTCGAGCGGCTGGTGAAGCTCGCCGGCGAGATCGCACCAAAGGTTGGCGCCGACGTCGAGCAAGCCAGGCGCGCCGCGATGCTCGCCAAGGCCGACCTCACCACCGGCATGGTCGGCGAGTTCCCGGAGTTGCAGGGCCTCATGGGCCGCTACTACGCACTGGCACAGGGCGAACCCGCGGCCATCGCGAACGCCATCGCCGATCACTACAAACCGCTTGGTCCCACAGACCTGGTGCCGGCCGAGCCGGTCGCCATCGCCGTGGCCCTCGCCGACAAGCTCGACACCCTCAGCGGGTTCTGGGCCATCGACGAAAAGCCCACCGGCTCGCGCGACCCGTTCGCCCTTCGCCGCGCCGCGCTCGGGGTCATCCGCATCATCACCGACAACGAGCTGACATTCCCGCTCGAGGTCGACCCGGACCTGCTGTCCTTCTTCCACGATCGCCTGAAGGTGTCGCTGCGCGACGCCGGGGCGCGGCACGACCTGGTCGACGCGGTGATTTCCCGGGACAGCAACGACATCCTCGAGATCACGCGCCGGGTCGAGGCGCTGGGCAGGCTGCTGGGCTCCGAGGATGGCATCAATCTGCTTGCCGGCTATCGACGCGCCGCCAACATACTCTCCGCAGAGGAAAAGAAGGACGGCCGCAGGTACGACGCTCCCGTGGTCGAGGAGCAGCTCAAGGTCGACGAAGAGATCGCGCTGGCCGACGCCATCATGAAGGCGGACGCTGCTGTCGCCGCAAAGGTCCAGGCCAACGACTACGAGGGGGCTATCGCGGGACTCGGGACGCTGCGGCAGCCGGTCGATGCGTTCTTCGAGGCGGTACTGGTCAACGATGCCGACCCGGCGGTGCGCGCCAACCGGCTGAACCTGCTCGCCAAACTGCGGGACACGATGCAACTCGTCGCCAATTTCTCCAGGGTCGCAGGCTAGACCACGGCCCCGAAGAGCAAACCGACGCCGAACGTCACCACCATGGCGATGACGCCCCAGACGACCACCCTTATTGCCGGTCGCAGCATGCCGGCGCCGCCGGTCCAGCCGCCAAGCGCGCCGAGCACGGCCAGGGCCAGCACAGTCACGACCATGGCTGTCACAATCAGCGTGCCGGGCGGGCTGAGCAGCACCGCGACCAGCGGCACGGCCGCGCCCGAGGCAAAGGTGATTGCCGACGTCACCGCTGCCTGCAGCGGCCTCGCCGCCAGGTGTCCGACGATCCCCAGTTCGTCCCGGGCGTGAGCCGCCAGCGCGTCACCGGCCATCAGCTCGGTGGCCACCTGGCGGGCGAGTTCTTCACTGAGTCCGCGCTCGCGATAGATCGAGGTCAGTTCATCGAACTCCTGCTCCGGCATTTCCGCCAGTTCGCGACGCTCCCGCTCGAGGTCGGCCTTCTCGGTGTCAGCCTGCGAGCTCACCGAAACGTACTCGCCCGCCGCCATCGACAGTGATCCGGCGACCAGTCCGGCGACACCCGCCGAGAGGATCGCATTGTGGTCGGCGCTGGCCGCAGCTATGCCGACGATCAGGCTCGAGGTGGAGACGATCCCGTCGTTGGCCCCCAGCACTGCCGCGCGCAGCCAGCCGATGCGGTCCATCGCATGTCGTTCGGTGTGCAACCTGCTCATCTGCGCGTTTCTCCCGTTACAACGGTCAGCGAAGCGCCCTCTTGTGTAGTCACGGCGAGTGGCCCGATCCTCGCACGTGCCATCGGCATCTGATCAGGATCGGCCGGCCCGCGGACCAGCGCGTTGACGGAGATCAATCGGCCGCGTCTCGATGTCGGCACGACTGGCTGATCGGAGGAGACGATGGGGCGACCGGTTGCGCTGTTTGTGACGCTGACCTTTCTCTGGGCTTGGGCCTTCTGGGGCTACTGGGTCGTATTCATGCCCCCCGGCGGCCTTGTGCTCAGTCCCGGCTTCCTCGCCAGCGCCATCATCGGCGGCTTCGCGCCGTCCTTTGCCGCCCTGGCAGTGCTGGCCCTGACCGAAGGTGGCGCTGCTGCCCGCCGTTTGCTTGCAAGGCTGCGTCAGTGGCCGGGGACCGCATGGTCGCTGCTCGCGCTCCTCCTCGCGCCGGGGCTCGCGGCAGTGGGCTGGGTTCTCGAAGGCACCATGCTCACTCTCATCTTTCCGGACGTTCGGTCGCTCCTGCCGGTCCTGCTCGCTTGGCCGTTGCTGGCGGCGCTCGGGGAGGAACTCGGCTGGCGCGGATTCCTTTATCCGCGCCTTGTCGATCGTGCCGGCCCCCTCGGTGCCGCTGTCACCGTGGGCCTCCTCTGGGGCTTGTGGCACCTGCCCGCCGACTATGTGGGCCTCAAGGCCACCGGAGGATGGTTCTGGCTCGCGTTCCTCATCAACGGCCCGCTGGTCCTGACCGGACACGCTCTGGTCATGGCGTGGCTCTGGAGCCGGACCGGGGGCAACCTCGTCGCCATGGTACTCTACCACATCGGCATCACCGCCGCTGCCATGCTTGCCCCCTCCCCCGGCCCGGAGCCGCTCGCCCAGATCGCCGGAGCCGCAATTGCAGCGGGTGTGGTCTGGGCGGCCGCCGGCCTGCTCTGGGGCCTGTCGAGACCGAGGTAGAGAGAACTTATCCCCGCATGTTTGTTCTTGTTCCGTTCTCATCGCGATGCTATTTATGGTGGAACGTTACCCGGCGCGACTCGCGTTGTGGTTTTGGAGATCGAACATGCGGCTCACCGCACCGAATTTCGAACAGCTCGAGAAGCTCAACGGTACCCGGGACGCCGACCTGATTGCGCGGCGCTTTGTCGATCCGGCGCTCAACCGCGGCCGGGGGGCGCAGACGAACAAGGGCAGCCGTTACGATCGCGAGAGCCGCGAGGCGTTCGATGACGGCTGGGGCATGGTGGAAGACCTCAAGCCCTTCGAGACCATCGAGCATGTCGAGCGCGCCCGCACCATCATCACCCGCAACGAGAGCCCGGACATCGGCTTCGACCGCTCGATCAATGCATATCGCGGTTGCGAGCATGGGTGCTCCTACTGCTTCGCCCGGCCAACCCACGCCTATCTTGGCCACTCGCCCGGCCTCGAGTTCGAGCGCGACATCTACGTCAAGACCAACGCGGTGGAGCAGCTGCGTCGTGAGCTTGCCGACAAGCGGTACAAGCCCCGGCCCATCGCCATGGGCACCAACACCGACCCGTACCAGCCGGCTGAGCGCAAGCACAAGCTGACGCGCGGCATCCTGCAACTCATGCTGGAGACCCGGCATCCGGTGACGATCACCACGAAGTCGGCGCTGGTGGTGCGTGACCTCGATATCCTCAAGCCGCTGGCGGAGCTGAACCTCGTGCGCGTGGCGCTCTCGATCACCAGCATGGACCACAAGCTCTCTCGCAAGATGGAACCGCGGGCCTCGACTCCTGAGAAGCGGCTGGAGGCGGTGCGGCTTCTGTCAGAGGCGGGCGTGCCCACGATGGTGATCGCAGCCCCGATGATCCCGGCAATCAACGATATGGAACTGGAGCGCATCCTTGATGCCGCCGCGGCGCAGGGCGCGCGCGACGCGAGCGCCATCCTCGTCCGCCTGCCGCTGGAAGTTCGGGACATCTTCCGCGAGTGGCTGCTGCGCCACTTCCCTGACCGGGTGAGCCACGTCATGGGCCTCATCCGCGACGCCCGCGGCGGCAAGGACAACGACCCGAACTTCCACACCCGCTTCATTGGGGACGGACCATATGCCGAGCTGCTGCGGCAGCGCCTCGACCGCGCCAAGGCGCGCTACGGCCTCAACAAGTCCGTTCCGGCGTTGCGCACGGACCTGTTCGAACATCCAAGGGTCGACGACGGGCAGATGAGCCTTTTCTAGACGGGGGTGTGGCAACAAGCGCCGCCCGGGGACCAACTTAACCCTTGCCTTGCCCGTCTCGAGGGCGATGCTAGCGGGATGCCTGCCGAATCGCCCATTCCGGTCGCCCCTACCCTGCCCACACTCAAGTTCGAGCGCGCGGCGATCAAGCGCGGCGCGACCATCGTCTGCGGCGTGGATGAGGCGGGCCGGGGCCCGCTCGCCGGCCCGGTGGTGGTTTCTGCCGTGGTGCTCAACCACCGGCGCGTGCCCGCAGGGCTCAACGACTCCAAGCTGCTGACCGCGCAGGACCGTGAGGAGCTCTACGAGGAGATCATGGCCAAGGCCATCGTCTCCATTGCGGTGATGCCGCCCAACGTCATTGCACGGATGAACATCCTCCAGGCGTCCCTCCACGGCATGCGCCAAGCCGTGCTTGGTCTCAAGGTCAAGGTCGACCATGTGCTCGTCGACGGCAACATGGTGCCCAAGCACCTGCCTTGCGCCGGCCAGGCCATCGTCGGCGGTGACGGCAAGTCGGTGTCCATCGCGGCGGCCTCGATCGTCGCCAAGGTGACGCGCGACCGGATGTGCCAGATCATGCATTGCGAGGAACCGCATTACGGCTTTGACAGCCATAAGGGCTATGCCGCGCCAGTTCATCTGGCGGCCCTCACCGAGCACGGACCCGGCCGCCATCACCGGATGGATTTCGCGCCCTGCATCGAGGCGCGGCGCCTCAGGGACGCTGGCATCGTCGCACCCGAGCAGCAGCAGGTGGTCGCCGCTTAGGCGATCGAGCCTGCATCAGCGGTTTAACCTATCAGTAACCGCCGCGCTTAAATCCCCTTTAACCCTAACGCCTTACAACCGATCCCGTTAGTACTGCGTCAGGGTTCGAGTAATGTTGCGTACCGCGCTTACGGCGGAAGCCGCCGATGCGGAGGGGAGAGTGCTCCCCATCGACACCATCCTTGTGGGCGATTGCATCGCACACATGAATGCCTTGCCGGCCGGCTCGGTTGACCTGATCTTTGCCGATCCCCCCTACAATCTCCAGCTGGAGCAGGGGCTCACTCGCCCAGACCAGTCCAGGGTCGACGGCGTCGACGACGACTGGGACAAGTTCGACAGCTTCGCCCACTATGATGCTTTCACGCGGGCCTGGCTGCAGGCGGCGAGGCGCGTCCTCAAGCCTGATGGCGCCATCTGGGTCATCGGCTCCTATCACAACATCTTCCGCCTCGGCGTCGCTCTCCAGGACCTCGACTTCTGGATGCTCAACGACGTCATCTGGCGCAAGGCCAACCCCATGCCGAACTTCCGAGGCACGCGGTTCACCAATGCGCACGAGACACTGATCTGGGCGGCGAGAGACCGCAGCTCCCGCGTCACCTTCAACTACGAGCAGCTCAAGCTCGGCAACGACGACGTGCAGATGCGCTCGGACTGGCTGTTCCCTATCTGCACCGGGTCCGAGCGTCTGAAGGGCGACGACGAAGGCAAGCTGCATCCGACGCAGAAGCCCGAGGCACTGCTCTACCGGGTGCTGACCGCCACCACCCGGCCGGGCGACGTCGTGCTCGATCCCTTCTTCGGCACCGGCACCACCGGTGCGGTCGCCAAGAAGCTGGGCCGCCACTTCATCGGCATCGAACGCGAGGACACCTACATCGCCGGCGCGCTGAAGCGAATCGCGGCCATCAAGCCCCTCAGTGCCCAGGCAATCGAGACGGTCGTCCCGAAACGGCAGGCGCCGCGCGTCGCCTTCGGCTCCCTGGTCGAGATGGGCCTCATCTCGCCCGGCACTGAGCTCTATGACGAGCGTCAGCGGTTCAGCGCCATGGTGCGTGCCGACGGCTCGCTCGTCTCCGGCCAGCACATGGGCTCCATCCACCGGGTGGGCGCGCTCGTCCAGGGTGCGGAAGCCTGCAACGGCTGGACCTTCTGGCACGCCCGCCAGGGCAGCCGGCTCGCCCCCATCGACGATTTCCGAACCCAGGTTCGCGCCGAGATGGGTCGACTTTCAGCCTGATCCTGACCTCCAATCAACCAGGCTAGCATCACCGCCGGTGCGAAAGCGCCGGCGGTCTGTTGTTGTGGTGATTGCACCCCACGGCAGGCCCGAACGCGTCTACTCCACTCCTGCGGCGACCAGCACCTTGCGGAAGACGCTGGGCAGCGCCTCGGCGTCGAGTTCGCGGGGGTCCGTCCACCAGCCCTCGGCCAACAGGCCGGTCTCGGCGATGCGGGTGGTCCACACCTCGAGCTCCAGGCGGAAGTGCGTGAACACGTGTACTATCTGCCCGCGGTGCTGCCAGTCGCCGGCCAGGGGCGGCACGAACGGCGGCTTGTCGGTGGTCCACTCCGAGACGGGTGTTTCCGTCATCCGCGCCAGCAGGCCCTTCTCCGAGCGAGTGCGCAGGTAAACGTCGCCGTCGGCGTCCCGCATCACGAAAGCGTGGCCATAGCGGGTGGGCCGCTCCGCTTTTTCCGGTCTCACCGGATAGGCCATCGGCTCCAGCCGCGCGGCGCGGCAGCCGGGCTCAAGTGGACAGAGGATGCAGGCCGCATTGCGCGGCGCGCAGATCGTTGCGCCAAGGTCCATCAGCGCCTGCGCGAAGTCCCCCGCCCGCTCCGGCACCGCCTGCTGAACCGTGCGGCGCACCAGCTCCTTGGCGTCGCGCACCGGCACCTCGAGCGCGAGGTAACGGGCAATGACGCGATCGACATTGCCATCGACCACGGCCACTCGCTCGTCGGCGGTGATCGCGGCGATCGCTGCCGCGGTATAGGGCCCCACCCCCGGCAGGGTCAGCAGTTCCGTCGACTCGCGCGGGAACACTCCCGCGAACCGCTCCATCACGGCGACCGCGCAGGCATGCAGGTTCCGGGCGCGGGCGTAGTAGCCAAGCCCCGCCCATTCGACCAGCACCGCCTCGAGCGGTGCCGCAGCAAGGTCCGCGACCGTCGGCCACAGCGCGAGGAAACGCGCGTAGTACCGGCCCACTGCCGCCACGGTCGTCTGCTGCAGCATGATCTCGCTGAGCCAGACCCGGTAGGGATCGGGAAGCGCACCATAGGCCCGGTCAGCCGGCCCCACCCGCCATGGCAGGCTCCGCGCGTGCCGGTCATACCAGGCGAGGACTGCTGCGGCATCGAGCGGTATGGGGTTTTGCTGGGGGGCGGCTTTTGGCATGATAGGGGGAGAGACATGGCCTGCCTCCGGCGGGTGCGCAAGCCGCAGCGGGAAGTTGTTACCAGTGGCCGACAAGACCAAGACCGGGCAGAAGCAGGACGCACCGCCTAGGCGCATCAACCGCGCGGTCGCGGTGGCCGAGGCGCTCGGGCGCGTGCTGGATCCGGCGCTCAAGAAGCGCGGGTTTGCCAGCCGCGACCTCATCACGAGCTGGGCCGCCATGGCCCCGGCGCCCTACGACAAGGTCACGCGGCCCGACAAGATCAGCTGGCCTCGCGGCGAAAAGGGAGCCGAAGGCGCAGTGCTGCATCTCAGCTGCCATCCCGGCCATGCCCTGGCGCTGCAGCACGAGGGCCAGCGCATCGCCGCCGCCGTCAACCGCTATTACGGCTACCTGCTGGTCGGACAGGTCCGGCTCAGCGCGACACCCTTCCCGATCGAGGATGAAATTCCCGAAACCATCCCTGCCCTCCCCGACGTCACCCGGGCCCAGATCGGCCGTACGGTCGAGCGCGTCGAGGACCCAGCCGTGCGCGAGGCGCTTCGCGAACTCGGACAGGCCCTGGCCCGCAGGAAGCTGCGCTGACCGCTGGCATCAGCCTGGTGCATGCCTAGAAGTTGACGACCAGATTGACGAAGCCGCCACTCCACACCGTGTCCTTGCCGGTAATCTCCCGGATGCCTTCGCCAGGAAAAGAGACTGCAAAGGCCGCGGTGAGGAAGGCATTCGGGGTCAGCGTCCGGCCATACTCGATGAAGAAATCGTCGCTCAGTTCGGGATCGGTGACGCCGGTGATCTCGTAGGACTTCCCGTCGACCTCGATGGTCCGTGCCCCCTGCCCGAACTGGATCGGACTGCCCAACTGGTTGGCCATGACGTGGGCGTAGCGCAGCGTGATCGTGTCCTCCTTGGTCGGCTTGAGGACAAGCGCCAGCTGGTGCGCGTTGACGTTGGAGTTGTTGAACACCAGGGACGACTTGGAACCCGTGGCCCAGGCGTCGGGGCTGCCTTCGTAGTAGAGCGGATCGAAGCGTTCGTAGGTTGAGGTCCTGGGGTTATCGCCCGAAAAGCTCTGGTAGGTGTAGGACAGCGTGGGCGTCCAGGGCGCATCGGCGAAGGTGTAGCCGATCTGTGCCCGCCCGCCCCAGGCCTGCATGTCGATCCGCGGGTTCCACTCATAAGCGATGTCGCCGGACAGGAAGAAGTTTTCGTCGTCGGGGTTGAAGGGGTTCCCCCGGCCGTAGAGGTTGACGAAACTGAGGCCCCGGCGTCCGTCCGGTATCAGCTCCGGCGCGCCCACGCCGCCCGGCGCAGGCCTTGGGTAAGCCGTGTCGGATTCGGGCACGTTGCCTATTGTGGCACCGAGGAAGGTCTGGGGGGTCTTGTCGTAGCGCAGATCGACACCAACGATCTTGGTGTGGCTCTCGTTCGAGGGCAGGTCGTTAGGCTCGAGATAGAAGGCCGTGGCCTTGTAGTCGTCCACCGTGACCGTACCCAGCGCCGCCATGCCCCAGGCCTTGCGCGGGCCGAGCTGAAGTGCGCCGCGCTGGAAGCCGTTTGAGCCGCCGTTGGCCAGCAGCATTCCGCTTCCCGCGACAAAGTCCCTCGGCCCCAGGGACAGGTCAATCGAGGCACCTCCCGAATTTGAGGTTCGCAGGCCAAGGTAGCCCTCCTCAAGGCCGATGGCGCCGGTGTTGCCGCTGTCAAACGCATCGATGCCGAGTGTGCCGGAGGCGATCACCGAACCCGCGCCGTACAACACAACAGAGTTCTGAAGATCGAGCGTGAAGCTGAGCCCGGGCTCTACATAACCCTCCAGCCATCGAGCATCGGGAGAGACATCCGGGGCGACCATTTCGCCAAGATCCCAGAACAGGTTGTTCTCGAATACTGCGTTCACGCCTGCCTGGAAATGACCGCGCAGAGTGAACCCATTCTGGTCGACCAGCAGAAGCGGGTCATTGGCCGCCTGCTCCTGCCCTCGTGCGGACGAGACCAGGGCGAGCGTGGCACAGAGCAGGATAACCCCCGGGGCTGCGGCGCGAGAAGAAGGCATAATTGTACCCACCTAGCGTGAACTGCTGAGTCTCGACCGGCCCTGAGGCGAGTGTTCGCATAACGCCGGAAATAGACAATCGGTGTTAACCCTGAGACCCCGCCCTCCGTCTCGGCATTGGCCACCACGTCTGCGCCCCGTCGGCCTGCCCGGCTCTCGAACTGTTCATCGCGCGGCACAGATGTTCATCTGCGGTTGAACTTGCCCGCCCTACGGTGCCCGCGATATACGGGCTGCAACTAAAAACGGAGACTAACTCGTGTCCAATCGTCGTAATATTCTCATCGGCTCGGGCGCCGCAGTGGCCGCTGCCGCCACCGGCGCGAGCCTGTCGCTGCTGTTCGGCGCGACCGGCGCGATGGCGCAGCAGTTCGACACGGCCAGGCTGATGGCGCCAGCCGGTGGCTACAAGGACCATCCCCAGGGCAATCCCGAGGCCAAGGTCACGGTGATCGAGTACCTGTCCCCCACCTGCTCTCACTGTGCGGAGTTCGCCCTCAGCTACTATCCGCAGCTCGAGGCCGACTACATCGCCACCGGCAAGATCCAGTACATCCCGCGCCCTTTCATCCGCAACGTGCTCGACGCGGTGGTCTTCATGCTGGCCGAGGCCGCCGGCCCGGAGAAATACCACGAGGTGGTGGACACGTTCTTCAAGACTCAGGGCACCTGGGCCACCTCGAACACGCCGAACGACGCGATGTACGCCGTTGCCCAGCAGCTCGGTTTCACCAAGGAAAGCTATGACGCCGCCTTGAAGAATCAGGAGCTCTATGGCGCTCTCGAGGCTGTGCAGAAGCAGGCGCTCGACGAGTTCAAGCTCCAGGGCACGCCGACCTTCTACATCAACGGCAACAAGCACAACGGGGGCTACTCGTTTGAGGAGCTCAAGGCCGCGATCGATCCTCTGCTTGGCTAAACGTCGCGCCTGCCGGGGCGCGCGATGAAGTTCACGCGCCTCAAGCTCACCGGTTTCAAGTCTTTCTGCGATACGACCGAGCTCCATCTGGAGCCCGGTCTTTCCGGCGTGGTCGGGCCCAATGGCTGCGGCAAGTCCAACCTCGTCGAAGCCCTGCGCTGGGTGATGGGCGAAAGCTCGTACAAGGCCATGCGCGCCTCGGGCATGGATGACGTGATCTTTGCCGGTTCGGGCAGCCGGCCCGGCCGCAACACGGCCGAAGTCACCCTCGTCCTCGACAATTCCGACCGCACCGCGCCCGCGCCGCTCAACAATGCCGATGTGCTCGAAGTCACCCGCCGCATCGAGCGCGAGCAGGGTTCGGTCTATCGCGTCAACGGCCGCGAGGTCCGGGCGCGTGACGTACAACTGCTTTTTGCCGACGCTTCGACCGGCGCCCACTCGCCGGCCCTTGTCCGGCAGGGGCAGATC
>JAEYZJ010000160.1 GCA_023430705.1 Pseudomonadota bacterium
GCGCACCGGCGCCTTCCCGCTCGTCGACCTCGCCTATCTCGGCTTCGGCGACGGCATCGAGGCCGACTCCTACGGCGTGCGCAAGGTCGCGTCCTCGCTGCCCGAGTCGCTGATCGCCTTCTCCGCGTCGAAGAACTTCGGCCTCTACCGCGAGCGCGCCGGCGTCGCCATCGCCATCGCCAGGGACAGCGAGACCGCCGACGTGGTCTCCTCGCAGATGCAGAACATCATCCGCGGCACCATCAGCCAGACCCCCGACCACGGCGCCGAGATCGTCCGCGTCATCCTCGAGGACGCGGATCTGCGTGCCGAGTGGGAAGCCGAGCTGACCGAGATGCGCGAGCGCATGAAGCGCCTGCGCGTCAAGCTCGCCGATGCCATCCGCCAGCGCTCCAACAGCAAGGACTTCGACTTCATCGCCGAGCATTCCGGCATGTTCTCGCTGCTCGGCCTGCCCGAGGACGTGGTGACCAGGCTCAAGCTCGACGACGCCGTCTACATGATCAACGACAGCCGCATCAACGTCGCGGGCATCCCCGAGGACCGCGTCGGCGACCTGGCCGACAAGCTCCTCGCCGCGGTGCGCTGATCACGGCATGGTTCACCGGCGCGGCCTTGCCCCGCGCCGGATTTCGACTACCTATTGAGTAGACAAAAACACACCTCCGGAGGGGGACGAAAATGAAGTTCTTCGTTGATACCGCCGAGATCAAGGACATCCGCGATCTCCATGCAACCGGCCTTCTGGACGGGGTGACGACGAACCCCTCGCTGATCGCCAAGTCGGGCCGCGACTTCAAGGAAGTGATCCGGGAAATCTGCTCGATCGTGCCGGGCCCGGTCTCGGCCGAGGTCGCCTCCACCGACTACGAGACGATCCTGAAGGAAGGCCACGTGCTGGCCAAGCTCGCCGACAACGTGGTGGTCAAGCTGCCGCTGACCATCGACGGCCTCAAGGCCTGCAAGGCGCTCACCAGCGAGGGCATCAAGACCAACGTCACGCTCTGCTTCTCGCCCAACCAGGCGCTGCTCGCGGCCAAGGTCGGCGCGACCTACATCTCGCCCTTCATCGGCCGCCTCGACGACATCAACCTCGAGGGCATGCAACTGATCCGCGACATCCGCCAGATCTACGACAACTACGCCTTCTCGACCGAGATCCTCGCGGCCTCGATCCGCTCGGCCAACCATGTGACCGAGGCGGCGCTGGCCGGCGCCGACGTCGCCACCATCCCGCCGGCGGTGATCTACAAGCTCGCCGACCACCCGCTGACCCGTTCCGGCCTCGACGCCTTCGTCAAGGATTGGCAGGGCACCGGCCAGAGCATTCTCTGATCGGATTGCGCGTGGGCCGCCGCCTCAGCATTGTCACGCTAGCCAGCAGCGACCTTCACCGGTCGCTGCGCTTCTATCGCGACGGCCTGGGCTTCTCCTCACACGGCATTGCCGCGCCCGAACATGGCGGCAGCCATGTTGCCTTCGAGATCGAAGGCGGGATGACGTTGGTGCTGTTCGACCGCAGCGCGCTTGATGCGCTGGCCCCTGGTGGGGCTCCCGACGCCGGGGGCGCCATTCTCAGCCTGCAGGTTGATAGCAGCGCTGAAGTCGACGTGGTGCTGGCCGCAGTGGTTGCGTCGGGCGGTCGGATCGATCGGCGGGCCACCGAGGAGTCCTTCGGCTACCACGGTCATTTTCGCGATCCGGATGGCCATCTCTGGGAAGCTGTCTGGTTTAGGTAGGGATCAATGGCCAATGAAACCATCGCCGCGGCAGTGCGCACCGCGCTGAACGCCGTGGAAATCCCCGGCGGTGGTGCGCTCTCGGGCTATGGCGGGCTGAGCGAGATCATCGTCACCACCGGCGCGGTGGCTTTCGCCATCTCCGTCGCCCCGGGCATGGAGGCCGCCTTCGGTCCCGCCCGCGAGCGCGCCCAGGCCGCCGCCGAAAAGGTCGCCGAAGGCCGCAAGGTCATGGTCTCGCTGACCTCCGATCGCGCCCAGGCCGCGACCGGACAGGCCAAGGCCCAGGGCCGCCCCGGTCCCCCGCCGCGCGAGGCCGTCCCCGGCATACGCCACATCGTCGCCGTCGGCTCGGGCAAGGGCGGCGTCGGCAAGTCGACGGTCGCCGTCAATCTCGCGCTCGGCCTTGCCGCCGAGGGCCTGCGCACCGGCCTCCTCGATGCCGATCTCTATGGCCCGTCGGTGCCGAGGCTGCTCGGGCTCGAGGGCAAGCCCGCCGTGCGCGACGACGGCATCTTTGCCCCGCATGAGGCCTATGGCCTCAAGGCCATGTCGATCGGTTCCATGCTGACCCCCAACCAGGCCGTGGTCTGGCGCGGTCCCATGGCCACCTCCGCCCTCCGCCAGCTGCTGCGCGAGACCGACTGGGGCGGGCTCGACGTGCTGGTGGTCGACCTGCCGCCGGGCACCGGCGACATCCAGATATCGCTCGTCCAGCAGGTGCCGCTGCTCGGCGCCGTCATCGTCTCGACCCCGCAGGACCTGGCGCTGATCGATGCGAGGAAAGCCATGGACATGCTGCTGCGCACCGGCGTGCCCATCCTCGGGCTGGTCGAGAACATGAGCTACTTCATCGCCCCCGACACCGGCAGGCGCTACGACATCTTCGGCCATGGCGGGGCGCAGGCGGCCGCCGCCGCCCACGATATTCCGTTCCTCGGGGAAATCCCGCTGGTCATGTCGATCCGCGAAAGCTCCGATGCCGGCCGGCCGGTGGTCGCGACCGATCCCGACGGGCCGGAGGCCGCGGCCTTCCGCGCCATCGCCCGCGCCATCCTCGCCGGCCACCCGCAACTGCGGCCGTGACCCGCAGCATCCGCATCGCCGCGCCCGCCGATATCGACGCCGTCATCGGCATCGCGCCGGCGGGCGACGAGCGGCGCGAGGCGATTGCCGAGTGGGTGCATGCCGGCCAGTGCCACGTCGCCTGGCAGCACGGCGCCGCCCTCGGCTACGCCGCCTTCACCCGCAGCTTTTTCCGCTCGCCCTTCATCGAGATGCTCGTCGTCTCGCCCCGGGCCCGCCGGCAGGGCATCGGCCGGTCCCTCGTCGAGCATTGCATTGCGCTGACCCCGCCCGGCGAAAAGCTCTGGACCTCGACCAACGAGTCCAACCTGCCCATGCGCACGATGCTGCCGCAACTGGGCTTCGTCCGGACCGGCATGTTCGAGCATCTGGATCCCGGCGATCCCGAGCTGATCTACCTGCGCTGGCCTTCCGGCGCCTGAGCCCGCCCGCTCCTAGCGGAACACCAGCAGCCGCAGCGCGAGCAGCATCGAGACCACCACCACCAGCGGCTTGATCAGCCGCGCCCCGAAGCGGATGCCGGTGAGGGCGCCCGCATAGCCGCCCACGACCTGCCCGACGATCATCGCCAGCGCTGCCGGCCAGACCACGTCGCCCGACGGGATGAACAGCGCCAGCGCTCCCAGGTTCGAGGTGAGGTTGAGCACCTTGGTATGGCCCGCCGCCCGCGTCACCCCCAGCCCGAACAGGGTGACGAAGCCGAGCGTCAGGAAGGAGCCCGTGCCCGGCCCGAGAATGCCGTCGTAGTAGCCGATCACGAACCCCATCACCGGCGCGAAGCTCGCGAACGGCAGGCGCGCGTGGCTGTCCTCGTCGGTGAGCCGGGGCGTGAGGGCGAAGTAGATGGCGATGCCGATCAGCGCCACGGGCACCGCCAGCGACAGCAGCGCCGTGTCCACCGCCTTCACCGACATCGCGCCGAGGAAGGCGCCGCCGAAGGTGAGCGGAACCGCGACGGCCAATGCCCTGAGCGAGACGAACCCCTTGCGCCAGTACGTGCCGGCGGCGATCGCCGTGCCGACGATGGACTGCAGCTTGTTGGTGCCGAAGGCCGCGACCGGAGGGATGCCGACCGCCAGGAGCGCCGGCAGCGCGATCAGCCCGCCGCCACCCGCGATCGCATCCACGAACCCCGCCAGCAACCCGACGAAGCCCAGGGCGACGAGGATGGTGATGTCGAGCGTCAAAGCAGGGTCGATATTCCCGGCGGCACCCCGCCCATGATCGAGAGCAGCGCCTCGAGCTGAGCCTTGCGCAGCGGCGTCCAGTCAGCGGTGCGCGAGACGATCAGGTTCGCCTCCGACTGCATGATCAGCCCGTCCTCGAGCACCCGCAGCTGGTTGGCCGCCAGCGTCGAGCCCGACGAGGTGATGTCGACGATGAGGTCGGCCGACCCCGCCGCCGGGGCGGCCTCGGTGGCGCCCGCGCTTTCGACGATGCGGTACTCGGCGATGCCGTACTTGGCGAAATGCCGGCGCGTCAGGTTGACGTACTTGGTTGCGACGCGCAGCCAGCGCCCGTGCCGGGCCCGGAAGTCCGAGGCCACGTCGGCAAGGTCGCTCATCTGCTGCACGTCGATCCAGCTGTCCGGCACCGCCACCACCACGTTGGCCTCGCCGAACCCGAGCCCGCGCACGAACAGCACGTTCTCCTCGCCGTTCTCGCTCGCCTCGTGGATCAGGTCCGAGCCGGTGACCCCGATATCGACGCCGCCCAGGATCAGCTCGCGCGCGATCTCGGCCGCCGGATAGAAGCGCACCGTCACCTGCGGCTGGTTCTTGATCGAGCCGATATAGCTGCGCGCCCCGCCCGGCCGCGAGATGGTGAGCCGCGAGGTCGAG
The DNA here is from genome assembly GCA_023430705.1 of Pseudomonadota bacterium. Classification (GTDB taxonomy): domain Bacteria; phylum Pseudomonadota; class Alphaproteobacteria; order Rhizobiales; family Devosiaceae; genus Devosia_A. The sequence goes on from JAEYZJ010000160.1 coordinate 4,667, forward strand.
AAGGCCTTGCGCGTCAGTTCCTCGAGCCGGCCCTTGGAGGGCACGGCCAGCGTCAGTCCACCGGGAAGCCCGTTCATTGCGTCGCCTCACGTTCGAGCCGGTCGACCCAGAGCGCGCAGCCCGAGGCCTTCACCGGTTCGGGCGCACCGAGGCGCTCCAGCATGCGGTCGTACTCGCCGCCCGAGGCCAGCACTTCGCCATCCGAACCGGTCATCTCGAACACGATGCCGGTGTAGTAGTCGAGGCGCGGCGAGAAGCTGGCATCGAAGATCACGTCGGCGCCCGGCGACAGCGCCTGCAGCGCCGCGGCGTGGTTACGCACCTGGTAGAGCGGCTCGTCGAAGTCGAACCCCGCATGCAGACACATGTCGGAGATGCGGTCGAACGCCGTCGTCGCGCTTTCGGCCACCGACAGGTACTCCTGCAGCAGCGCCACCGTCGCCGGGTCGATCGGCGCGGCGTCGAGCGCCTGCTTTTCGATATAGCGGTCGGCGATCTCTTCGGGCGTCCGGCTGCCGATCAGGCTGAGCCCGCCCGAGAGCATCGCGTCGGTGACGATCTCGATCACCGTGTCGCGGCTGTCGGGCACCGGGCCGTCGACGCGCGCCTCGGCATTGCCGAGCCGTTCCATCAGCCGGGCCAGTGCTTCCGGATGCCCGAACCTGTGCCGGATGCGGCTGCGCCAGGCGAGCGGAATGTCGGCCGCCTCGAGGAAGGCCTCGAACAGCCCCACGCCGCCGAGCCGCACGTTGGGGGAGGTGATGTCGTAGATGGCGAGCGCCCAGCGCGCGAAGGTCAGCACCTGGTCGAGCGCGTTGTCCGCGTCGGGCTGGCCGAGCAATTCGAGCCCCGCCTGCTCGAACTCCACCGGGGTCGAGCTCTCCTGCCGGAAGATCGGGCCGAGGTAGGTGAAGGCCGACGGCACGCCGATCAGCCCGTCCTCGATATACTGCTGCGCGATCGGCAGCGTGAAGTCGGGCCGCAGGCAGTACTCGACGCCGTTGTTGGTCGTCGTCAGCAGCAGGCTCCGGCCGAACTCCTCGCCGGCCAGGTCGAAATAGGGCCCCGCCGGCAGCAGCAGGGGCACCGACGCCCGGGTCACCGTGCGCGACTCGACGAGGCGCACCAGCGCGGCGTATCGCTCGGACGCTGTTTTCACTTGGCGTCCCTGAGATATGCGGCGACTGCCGGCAGCTCGCTGATCGCCTTGACGATCGCGTCGAGTTCGCCTGCGCATTCGAACTGGCCCGGGCGCGTGGCCTTGTACTCGGCGTTGTCCTTGATCGCCGCCGCGGCTTCCTTGCCCGCGATCAGGTCCTTGATCTGGACGATCCCCTGTTCGCGCTCCTGGCTGCCCTCGATGACCACGGCGGGCGAGTTGCGCTTGTCGGCATAGGCGACCTGCTTGCCGAAGTTCTTGGTCGAGCCCATGAACATCTCGGCCCGGATCCCGGCCTTGCGGAGCGCCGAGGTGATCGCCTGGTAGCGGGCGGTCTGTTCCCTGTCCATGACGAGGACAACGACCGGCCCCACCGGCTCCGTCGCGCCCAGGTTGCCGGTCAGCTTCAGCGCATTGGCGAGCCGCGAGACGCCGATCGAGAACCCGGTCGCCGGCACCGGCTCGGAGCGGAACCGGCTCACCAGCCCGTCATAGCGGCCACCGCCGCCCACCGAGCCGAACACCACGTCCTGCCCCTTCTCGTTCTGCACCTTGAAGGTGAGTTCGATCTCGAACACGGGGCCCGTGTAATACTCGAGGCCGCGGACGACGGAGGGGTCGATCTTGATGCGGTCGGGACCGTAGCCGGCGGCGTTGAACAGCGCCTGCATGGCCTTGAGCTCGGCAACGCCCTCGTTGGCCTCCGGCTCTTCGCCGCGCACATAGTCGAGCACCACTGCGCGCTGCGCGTCCGTGAGCCCGGCGCCTTTGGTGAAGTCGCCGCTCTCATCCTTGCGGCCCGCGCCGAGAAGCAGCGACACGCCCTCGGTGCCGAACTTGTCGAGCTTGTCGATGGCCCGCAGCACTGTGAGCTTCTGTTCTTCAGAGGCCACCCCGGCTGACGCCAGCACCCCGTCCAGCACCTTGCGGTTGTTCACCCGCACCACGTATTTCCCGGCCAAGCCGAGCGCGTCCATGGTGTCGGCCATCATCATGCACATTTCGGCGTCCGCTTCCGGACCCGCGGCGCCGACCGTGTCGGCATCGAACTGCATGAATTGTCTGAACCGGCCCGGTCCCGGCTTCTCGTTGCGGAACACGTAGCCCGCCCGGTAGCTGCGATAGGGCTTGGCGAGGTCGTTGAAGTTTTCGGCGAAGTGCCGGGCCAGCGGCACCGTCAGGTCGTAGCGCAGGCTCATCCACTGCTCGTCGTCGTCCTGCAGCGAAAACACGCCGGCATTGGGCCGGTCGGTGTCGGGCAGGAACTTGCCGAGCGTTTCGGTGTACTCGAGCAGTGGCGTTTCGACCGGGTCGAAGCCATAGCGCTCGTAGACCTTGCGGATCGTTTCGATCATCGCGTTCACCGCCGATATCTCGGCGGGCAAGCGGTCCTCGAAGCCGCGCGGCAGTCGCGGCGCGATGAGCTTCTTCTTTTCGGTCATGGTCGTATGTGGGGTGAGCCCGGAATCTGAGGCTGGTTCCTAACGGAAACCCCCCGGTGACTCAAGGAAGCTGGGTGTGTCGATGCGGCAACACTAGCCGAAAGGGTGCGGCAGCCTGTCGCATTTGGGGTTGGCGCCGAACGGATTCGGGCGTATCAGCCCACCCGTCCAACGCCAGCGAGAAAAAGGAGGCGTGCATATGAACATGTTCATCCACGTTTCCGGTCCTGGCCTTCGCCCAGCTGGACTGAAGCGCGCCTAGCCGCTTCCGGGCCCTCCCAGGGCCCTGTTTCCAGCCTCCAACGAGCCAGCCTGCCGCCTGTCACCGGCTTCGCGCCGGGCGTTTCGCGTCCCGTCTCCGCGTTGCCTCCAACCGTCGCCACATCAGAGGACCGGCCGCTCTCGCGTCCGGATTGACACCATGTCTCTGGACTCTTCCGCCGGCGTCCCGCCGCGCCTGCACCGCGCTTTAGCGCCCGCTCACCACGGCATCGCCGGCGCCCTGATCTCAGCTGTCGTCACGACACTGGCCAATGCCCAGCTGGCGCGGACGGCGCGGCGTTTCAAGTCGCGCGGCTCGCCGCCACCCGTGCCGTCCCATCTGAGGCGCGACCTCGGGCTGCTGCCCGAAGTGCTCGAGCCCAGGAACCACTGGGACTATCGCTGAGGACGGCGCCGTGGGGCCCGGGGCTCCGCGGCCTGTTCCCAACCAATAGCGAGGGACAGATGATCACCCTTCTGCGCGACCACCAGGATGGTCGCGTCGAGCCTGTGCTCGACATCGAGGACGACCGAGGGCAGGGCCTGCTCCGCCGCGTTCGCCTCTTCCTGCTCAGGCGTCACGCCGACGCGCTGCTGCGGCGAACGCTGCGGCCCGTGCCCATCGGCCGGGTCGAGGACCTGCCGCCCCACCTGCGGCGGGACATCGGCCTGCCATTCTGACCGGCGCCCCGGGGGACCGCTTCCCCCGGGCCCGCCACCCGCAACATCCATTTTCGAGGAGCCGGCGCATCGTCGCGACCGGAAACAGCCATGCTGACATCACGCTTCCCCGTCTTCCGCCGCCGCCGGCCCGTCCGTCCGCCCGTGGCCCCGATGCCGCAACCCCAGACCGAGCGGCTTCCACCGCATCCCGGCGACCCGCAGCTTCCGACCCTCGCCCTGTGGGTCATCCTGCTGGGCCGATAAAGGCAGCCGGCCGGCCGTTCCCTCTCCGCCCGGCGCGGAGAGGGGCGCCGGCTCAGGGCCGCTTCAGCGCCGCCCGCGCCGCCTCGGCTTCCGCCCTGCAGAAGCAGTCCTCGACGTGGTCGTTGACGAGCCCCATCGCCTGCATGAAGGCATAGACCGTCGTCGGCCCCACGAACGAGAAGCCGCGCTTGCGCAGGTCCTTGCTCAGGGCGGCCGAGCCCGCCGTCTGCGCCGGGATCTGCCCCGCCGTCACCGGGCCTTCCACCGGCTCCGGCTCGAAGCCCCAGATATAGTGCGCCAGCGAGCCGAACTCGGCCCTGATCTCCTGCGCGCGCCTGGCATTGTTGATCGTCGAGGCGATCTTGCCGCGGTGCCGGATGATGCCCGCATCCTGCACCAGCCGCTCGATGTCGGCCTCGCCCATCGCCGCCACCCGGTCGATGTCGAAGCCGAGGAAGGCGGCGCGGAAGTTCTCCCGCTTGCGCAGGATCGTGATCCAGGCCAGCCCCGACTGGAAGCCTTCGAGGCAGAGCTTTTCGAACAGCCGGTTGTCGTCGGTCACCGGCCGGCCCCACTCGCGGTCGTGGTAGCCGATGTAGAGAGCGTCGCTGCCGGCCCAGCTGCAGCGCGTCGCGGTTGGCGTTGACATGCGTTTCTCCCGGTCATCTGTTGTCGTGACGCGAATCGGCTGGGGGGCCGGCGCCGTGATTGTCCCGCAGGATTTGAAGGCATTGATCGTCGACGACAATGCCTATGCGCGTTCCGCCATGAGCGGCACGCTCGCCAGGCTCGGGCTCGAGCGGGTCGACGAGACGGCCGGCGCCGCCGCCGCCATCGGGGCCATGCTCGGCACGCGCTACGACATCGTGTTCATGGACTGGTACATGCCGGAAATGAATGGCGCCGCGCTGCTCGAGATCCTGCGCGGGCCGAACTTCCCGGCCCCGAGCCGCGCGCCGATGGTACTGGTGACCGCCTATCCCAACCGCGAGACCTTCGCCCGGGCGCGCGAGCTGGGGGTGGCCGAGATCCTCGTGAAGCCGTTCACCCTCGCCCAGGTCGCGGGCCTCCTGGGCCGGCTGATCCCCGGCGGCTGGGACCTCGACGACCAGCCCGGCGGCCGCCGGGTGCTGCTCTAGCATCGATACATTGCTGCGCGCATTGACCATCAACAGCAACGCGAACTTTACTATCCGGCTTCACCAGCCTTTCGATATTGTCGCCAATACTCCGGCCGCTGTTGACGGGTATTCAAGTCGAAGGGTTTGCCATGCTGCGTAAGTCTCGTGCGGTGCTGTCCGCTGTTGCCGTTGTCCTTGCGTCCACTGCCTTCGTCGATATGGCGCAGGCGGCCCAGCGCTTCTTTATCTTCGACAGGCTGAATTCGCTGAGCGATGCGCGCCCGCGCCAAGAGGTGCGACTGAAGAGCGGCAAGTACAAGCTTGGTTCGGAGTACCGTCGCCAGATCGTCTCCTATGACGGCGGCCAGCGGCCGGGCACGATCATCGTCAACACCGGCGAGAAGTTCCTCTATCTGGTGCAGCCCGGCGGCAAGGCCATCCGCTACGGCATCGGCACCGCCCGCGACGGCTTCGAGTGGAGCGGCACCCACAAGGTGACCCGCAAGGCCGAGTGGCCCGGCTGGACCCCGCCCGCGGCGATGAAGCGCCGGCAGCCCAATCTTCCCGACCACATGCCCGGCGGCATCAACAATCCGCTCGGCGCCCGCGCCATCTACATCGGCTCCACGCTCTACCGCATCCACGGCACCAACGAGCCCTGGACCATCGGCCAGAACGTCAGCTCCGGCTGCATCCGGATGGTCAATTCTGATGTAGAGGATCTGTACGAACGCGTAAAAATTGGCGCTAAGGTGATTGTCCTTTAGTTAGGATTTTCGACGACACTGCCCCCGGTTTTGTGGGGGTTTCCGGTCGTCATGCGCACACTTGTCGATCTGCTGAAGCGATTCCATGCCGATGAGCGCGGCGTGTTCGCGGTCATATTCGGCCTCATGGCCATTGTCCTCGTGGCCTTCGGCGGGGCGGCGGTGGATTACACCGCCGTCGAAACCGCGCGTACGCGGGCCCAGGTCGCGCTCGATTCCGCGGCCCTCGGCCTGCAGCCGACCATCTTCAACACCCCGGCGCCGACCTCGGCCGCGCTGAAGGCCAGCGCCCTCGCCCTCCTCAGGGAGCGGCTCAACGACGAGAGCCTCGAGATCGCGGTGGATACCGCCGAGGCCAACGCCGGCAATGGCACGCTGCATCTCGAGGCCACCGTAAGGGTCAACACCGCCTTCGTGGCGCTCGTCGGGGTTCCCGCCCTCACCGCCCGCATCGTCTCGGAAGCCACGCGCAAGCGCCTCAACCTCGAGGTGGCGATGGTGCTCGACAACTCGGGCTCCATGGACCAGCAGAGCCGCATGACCAACCTGAAGAAGGCGGCGCGCTGCGCGATGAACGTCCTCTTCAACGCCATCGAGGTCTGCAACGACACGAGGACCGAGAACGACAGGGTGACCAGCGAATCCAACATCTGGATCGGCATCGTCCCGTTCACCGGCTTCGTGAATGTCGGCGCCGACAACCGGACCGCCTCCTGGATCGACAGCACCGGCCTGTCGAGCATCGCCAACGACAATTTCGATGACGACGACAACCCGGCCACCGAGTACACCGGCACGGTCAACCGCCTCTCGCTCTACACCCAGCACAACATCGCCTGGCGCGGTTGCGTCGAGGCCCGGCCGTATCCCTACGATACCAACGACACCGAGCCCTCTGCCGCCAATCCGGACACGCTCTTCGTGCCCCAGTGGTCACCCGACACGCCCGAGACGCTGTCGTCGAACAGCAGCACCACGCGCTACATCCCCAACTACACCACCAGCAACAACGGTGCCGGTCCCACGGTCTTCACCAGCAATACCCTCGAGGCGGCCTACAACAACAACTTCACCTCCGACACCTCGAGCAGCTGCCTGAACAAGGACCTGGGCGTCTGGGAGCAGGTGCAGACCAAGTCGGGATGTCCCAACAACTACGCAAGCTCTGGCAACAACGCCAGGGATACGGGCAAGAACGCGACCTTCGAGAGCTGCGGCTCGGCCATCACTGCCGGCACGACGACGGCCAAGAACTGGCGGGGCGACACCATCAGCCCGGCGGCCACCACCATGCCGGCCTCGATGGCCGACAGGAACGGCAACCCGCTCTATCCCACCTGCTACGCGGTGACCGGCCAGTTCACGAGCACGACGAGGAACGGCCGCTACAACCTCACCCGCAAGCTCGCTTGCCGCTACTTCTTCTCCGACCGGGTGCGGATGGAGCGCCTCTGCAAGTACGACGGCACGACCTCGGGTTCGGGCTCGCCCAATGACGACTGCCCGACCAACGCCCTCACGCCGCTGACCGCGACCAAGAAGACGGTGCTGGATGCCATCAACGCCATGTCGCCGCAGGGCTACACCAACATCCACCAGGGTGCGATCTGGGGCTTCCACATGCTTTCGGCCACCGAGCCCCTGCTGGCCAAGGCCTACGATGCCGCCACCTCCAAGGTGATGATCATCATGACCGACGGCGAGAACACCATCGACACTTACGACTTCGGCACGGGCAAGGCGCGGACGATGCAGGCCTATGGCTACCCGGTCAACGGGCGCATCTTCAGCACCGATTATCCCACCCCCTCGACCGACCCGGAGATCACCGCTGCGATGGACAGCCGGGCTTTGGAAACCTGCAGCAATGCCAAGGCGCTGGGCATCGCGATCTACACGATCGGGCTCGCGGCGCCCAACCAGAAGACCATCGATCTGCTGACCAACTGCGCGTCCGACCCCTCGATGGCGTATTTCCCCGAGGACTCGTCGAGCCTGACCGCGATCTTCAAGGAGATCGCCGACCAGCTCGCCAACCTGCGCCTGTCGCAGTAGTCAGTGCACCAGCACGAAGCGCTTGCCGCCGGGAAAGGCGGCGAGCGCCGCCTCCTGCTCGCGCTCGGTGATCCCCTCGAAGCTGATCGCCAGGATTGCCTCCGGCTCGTCCCGGTGCGGAAGCACAGGGGTGGACGGCTGCGTGGACGGCTGCGTGCGCGACCGTGACGCGCGCGCTGCGCGAGCGCCGCAATCGGTCGAAAGGTGCACAACGCGACTGTCCATCCCTGTCCCTCCTCTGGGCGACAAGACAACTCTGCCCTAGTGGCAAAAGTTGCGGCGGTACAGGGGCTTGCCGATCATTTCCGCGTCAACTCGGGCTAACGGCGCGGGGCATCGGCAAGCTGTCCTGGCAACTGGTGAACGAAACCTTGCCGCCACTTGTAGAGCCTGGGGCTTGAACCCGTGGCCAACATGGCGTTCACCGCCGGTTCAGGCGATGAGCGAGCGCACGAGGTCGGCGCGGGCGCGCAGCGCCATGGGCGGAATCCGGGTGAGCGTGAAGCCGAGCCGTTCATAGGCCGCCACATGCACCTTCTCGAACGCGATCGAGTCCGCGAGGCTGATCCGCCGGGCCTCGGTCGGCGTGACGAAGCCGAGCAGCTCGACGAACAGCACCTGTCGCTCGAACGTGCGGCGCGCGACCAGCCGCTCGATCCCCTCGGCCAGTTCGGGCGGCACCGGATGGCCGAGATACTCGGCCAGCGCCAGCGTGCAGACGAGCGAGCGGTCCGACACGCGCACCGCTCCGGCCGGCGGACGGGCCAGCCGCTGCTCCTGCAGCCGGGCGATCGTGCCGATGAACTCGGGCCGCACATGCGGCTCGGGGTGGCCGTGCGCCTGCTCGAGCGCGATGACGTCGGTCGCCGCCTCCTCGACGATGTCGATGCCGTCGGCCTCGAGCTGCCTCAGGATCAGTGTCTTGCCGGCGCCCGGTGCGCCGGTCAGGATGAATTCGCGTGCCATGGCTCGCTCCGCTCATGTGAAGGGGATGCGCGGACGCGATCGCGTGCCGCGATTGGCCGGTCTCGGGGGGAAGTGTCCGGTGCGGGGCAGGGCGGCAGATGCGCGCCGGCGGAATGGCCTCGGACCCATCGACACTACCGCGGATCCGGTCCCGCACCAAGCCGTTTCGCAGAAGGCGCGACGCCTGCGCAACAAGCGTGCAGTCGAGGGAGTATGCCGACAAAGTAGGCAGTTAGCCGGAGATTTCGCCATCCCCTTTCGGCGGTCGCAGCCCATCTGTCCTATTAAGGATATGAAATATCAGCGTAATTTCCTCTGGCACGTCCCTTGCTCGGATGTATGCAGAGATGAGGGGCTAGGGTTCCGGCGCCGCCAGGGCGCGTCTGGTCCGAGAGCACCCGCCGGCCCGGGAGACATCCGGGCCGGGACACGGCGGGACAAAAGCCCGGGAGACCTCGTAAGCCAAGGGATTGGCAGCGCGGGTCTTCACGCGCCTCGCCGATCCCCACGTCGACAACAGGGGATACGCGCATGAAGTTCTCGAAACTCGTTTCCGCCCTCGCCCTCGCGGCCCTCGCCGCTGGCTCAGTGACCTTCGCCACCGCCGAGGAAAAGACCGACTTCAAGGTGGCCTGGTCGATCTATGTTGGCTGGATGCCATGGGGCTATGCCGCCGACACCGGCATCGTCAGGAAGTGGGCCGACAAGTACGGCATCAGCATCGAGGTCACCCAGTTCAACGACTACGTGGAGTCGATCAACCAGTACACGGCCGGCGCCTATGACGCGGTGACGCTGACCAACATGGACGGCCTCTCGATCCCCGCCGCCGGCGGCGTCGACACCACCGCCGTGATCATCGGCGACTTCTCGGCCGGCAACGACGCGGTCATCCTCAAGGACAGCCAGGCGCTCGCCGACATCAAGGGCCAGCCGGTCAACCTCGTCGAGTTCTCCGTCAGCCACTACCTGCTCGCCCGCGCCCTCGAGAGCGTCGGCATGACCGAGCGCGACGTCAACGTCGTCAACACCTCCGATCCCGACATGGTCGGCGCCTTCCAGACCCCGGACGTCACCGCCATGGTCACCTGGAACCCGATGGTCTCCGAGATCCTCGCGCTCCCCGGCGCCCACAAGGTCTTCGACAGCGCCCAGATCCCGGGCGAGATAATCGACATGATGGTCGCCGGTTCCGACACGCTCCGGGACAACCCCGACTTCGGCAAGGCGCTCGCCGGCATCTGGTACGACACGATGGCCATAATGACCGCCGACACGCCCGAGGGCGCGGCGGCGCGGGCCGCGATGGGCGCCGCCTCCGGCACCGACCAGGCCGGCTACGAGGCCCAGCTCGCAGCGACCCGGCTCTTCGCCACCCCCGCCGAGGCCGTCGCCTTCACCGACAGCCCCGATCTCGCGGTGACCATGGACAAGGTCCGCACCTTCCTCTTCGACAAGGGCCTGCTGGGCAACGGCGCGCCCTCGGCCGACGTCATCGGCATCGAGCTGCCGTCGGGCGAAGTGCTCGGCGACGCCAGCAACATCAAGCTGCGTTTCACCAGCGCGTACATGAAGGAAGCGGAGGCGGGGACGCTGTAGGCAGCATCGTGCCCTTCACCCCTCATCCGGCGCTACGCGCCCCCTTCTCCCCGACGGGGAGAAGAATACCGACAGATCGGCGATCACCCCTGTTCCTCTCCCCGTCGGGGAGAGGGTGGACCGGCGAAGCCGGGACGGGTGAGGGGACGCGCCACCGGATCAACGAGCCACCGCCATGCGCCTGATCAACCTCAAGCCGAGCCGGATGAACCAGCTCCTCCTGGCGCTGGCGCCCTTCGCGCTGCTGGTTCTCGCCTATGCCGTGGGCTCGGCCGCCCGGCTGGCCGAGAACCCCTCCGACAAGCTGCTCCCGGCGCTCGCGTCGCTGGCCGAGGCGATCAACCGCATGGCCTTCGTCGCCGACCAGCGGACGGGCGAGTACCTGCTCTGGACCGATACGCTCGCGAGCCTCGGCCGGCTGTTCTCGGCGCTGGGCATCTCCACCGCCATCGCGCTCGTCCTGGGCATGGCGATCGGCATGGTGCCCTATGTCCGCGCCGTGCTCGCCCCGTTCCTCGCCGCCGTCTCGATGGTGCCGCCGCTCGCGCTCCTGCCCATCCTCTTCATCGTCATGGGCCTGGGCGAGACCTCCAAGGTCACGCTCATCGTCATCGGCGTCGCCCCGATCATGATCCGCGACCTCGCCCTCAAGGTCATGGAACTGCCGCGCGAGCAGACCGTGAAGGCCGAGACGCTGGGCGGCAGTTCGTGGCAGATCGCGCTGCGCGTCGTGCTGCCCCAGGTGCTGCCGCGCCTCATCACCTGCCTCCGCCTGCAGCTCGGCCCGGCCTGGCTCTTCCTCATCGCTGCCGAGGCCATCTCGGCCGACAGCGGGCTCGGCTACCGCATCTTCCTCGTCCGCCGCTACCTCGCGATGGACGTGATCTTTCCCTACGTCATCTGGATCACGCTGCTCGCCGTCCTCGCCAACATCGCGCTCGACTGGCTGCGCATCCGCCTCTTCCCGTGGTCCGAGCTGGGCAAGGCGTCATGATCGTCGTCGACAACGTCTGGAAGGAATACGGCGACCAGGTCGTGCTCGAGAAGGTGTCGCTGACCATCGAGGATCGCGCCTTCGTCGCGCTGGTGGGCCCCTCGGGCTGCGGCAAGACCACCTTCCTCAAGCTGCTGCTCGGCGAGGAACGGCCCACCCGGGGCGCCATCACGCTCGACGGCGCGCCGCTCGCCCCCGAGCCCGGCCCCGACCGCGGCGTGGTGTTCCAGCGCTACTCGGTCTTTCCGCATCTGACGGTGCTCGGCAACGTGCTGCTCGGCAGGGAGTTCGCCGCCTCCCGCTTCCGCGCCCGCCTTCTCGGTCCCGCCCGCCGGGAGGCCATCGCCGAGGCGCGCGCCCTCATCGCCGAGGTCGGGCTCGCCGGCTCCGAGGACCGGTATCCGGCCCAGCTCTCGGGCGGCATGCAGCAGCGTCTCGCCCTTGCCCAGGCCCTGGTCATGAAGCCGCGCGTGCTGCTGCTCGACGAGCCGTTCGGCGCGCTCGATCCCGGCATCCGCGCCGATATCCACGTGCTGATGCGGCGGCTCTGGAACGAGACCGACCTCACCGTGGTGATGGTCACCCACGACATGCGCGAGGCCTTCACGCTCGGCACCCGCGTCATCGCCTTCGAGCGCCCCCGCGACCGTCCCGACGAGCGCGAGCGCTACGGCGCCTCGCTCAGCCGCGACATCGACATCTGGCCGCCGCGCCGCGCCGGCCAGCCGCATCTGACCAGCCCCGATCGGGACGACCCGATCGCTCCAGCGGGCATCGGCCGGGACGACCCGGCGCCTGTACCGCAAGGAGAGATCGCATGAGCCGCACTCCGGCCCAGATCGCCGCCGACCGCGCCCGTTACGAGGAGCACCAGAAGAAGGGCCTCGAGTTCGCCACGAAGGCCTTGCCCGAGGCGAGCCCGCTGCCCCCGGCGCCGATCGAAGCGTCCGGTATCGTCGCCACCGAGACCATTGCCGGCGGCTGGTACTGGTCGAGCCTGCTGCGCCAGGGCGAGGCGCTCCGCATCGGGCAGCCCCGCGGCTCCGGTTCCGTCGCGCTGGTCTGCTGGAGTGCGCGTGACACCTCCGAGCGCCTCAACCTGCCCGACACCGTCAAGGTCCAGTGGGACACCCGCATCCGGAAGGGCAGGGTGCTGTTCTCCGACATGGGGCGGGTCATGCTCTCGGTCACCGAGGATTCGTCGGGCGGCGCGCACGACGTGCTGCTCGGCGGCTCGACCGCTGCGTCCAGTGCGGCCAGGTACCCCGGCGCCGTCACCCGCAACACACGCGACAACCTCGTGCTGCTGGCCGGCAAGTTCGGGCTGTCGCGGCGCGACATCCCCATGGCGCTCAGTCTCTTCGCCCCCGTCCGCGTGCGCGACGACGGCAGCTTCGCCTGGCAGGCGGACCTGCTGAGCGCCGGCAACTACGTCGACCTGCGCGCCGAGATGGACCTCCTGGTCGGCCTCTCCAACACGCCGCACCCGCTCGATCCGGCCCCCCTCTACGACCCGCCGCCCGTCACCGTGACGCGCTATCGCGCCCGTACCCTCGCCGGCGACCTCTGCCGCACGGCCACCGCCGAAGCCGTGCGCGGCTTTGCCAACAACGCCCGCGCGGAGGCCTGAGCGATGCGCACCCCGGCCAGCGCCAGCCAGTCCAGCCTCATCCCCGCCGAAGCCCCATGGTCGGGCATCGTGCGCAAGGGCGAGACGATCCGCATCGTCGACAGCGAGGGCCAGCAGGCCGTCGACACCATCTTCTACCGGGCCGGCGACTTCGCCGAGCGCTACAGCGCGCAGGACACGCTGCGCCTGCAGGGGTCGGCCTATGTCGGGGTCGGCACCCGCGTCGTCTCGAACGAAGGCAACGTCATGCTCACCGTCGTCGCCGACACCTGCGGCCGCCACGACACCATGGCCGGCGCCTGCTCGTGCGAGAGCAACACCGTGCGCTTCGGCCACGACACCCGCTACCTGCACGCCTGCCGCGACAACTTCCTGCTCGAGGTCAGCCGGCACGGCATGACGCGGCGCGACATCGTCCCCAACATCAACTTCTTCATGAACGTGCCGATCTCCCCCTCTGGGGAGATGACCATCGTCGACGGGCTGAGCAAACCCGGCGACTACGTCGAGCTGGTGGCCGAGATGGACGTGCTCTGCGTCATCTCCAACTGCCCGCAGGTCAACAACCCCTGCAACGGCTTCAACCCGACGCCCATCCAGGTCCTGATCTGGGGGGCGGGGGAATGAGCGGCGCCACGAGCCCGATGCGCACCCTCCCCCTCGACAGGGGAGGCCGGGAGGGGGTGCGCCCACCGCCCGGTGTCGAGAGTGAACGCCTCCGCGCCGGAGCCCGCTGATGTTCAGCAAGATCCTCATCGCCAACCGCGGCGAGATCGCGGTGCGCGTCATCCGCACCCTGAGGCGCATGGGCATCGCCTCGGTCGCCGTCTATTCCGACGCCGACCGGTTCACGAGGCCGGTGCAGCTCGCCGACGAGGCCGTGCGCCTCGGTCCCGCTCCCGCCGCCCAGTCCTATCTGGACATCGACGCTGTCATCGCCGCCTGCAAGGCGACCGGCGCCGATGCGGTTCACCCCGGTTATGGCTTCCTCTCCGAGAACACCGGCTTCGCCCGGCGGCTCGAGGCGGCAGGCATCGCCTTCATCGGCCCGACGCCCGAAAATATCGAGGCTTTCGGCCTCAAGCACACCGCGCGCGAACTGGCCGAGGCCCATGGTGTGCCGCTGCTTCCGGGCACCGGCCTCATCGCGACGCTCGACGAAGCGCTCGCCGCCTCCGATCGCATCGGCTACCCGGTGATGCTGAAGTCCACCGCCGGCGGCGGCGGCATCGGCATGTCGCTCTGCCCCGATGCGGCCGCGCTCACGGCCGCCTTCGATGGCGTGCAGCGCACCGCCCGCGCCAGCTTCGGCGATGCGCGCGTCTATCTCGAGCGCTTCGTTGCCGATGCGCGCCATGTCGAGGTGCAGATCTTCGGCGACGGCAGGGGCCGGGTCATCGCGCTCGGCGAACGCGACTGCTCGCTGCAGCGCCGTAACCAGAAGGTGGTCGAGGAAACGCCGGCGCCGGGTCTGTCCGCCGCCACCCGGACGCGCCTGCACGAGGCTGCCGTGCGGCTCGGCGAGGCCGTCGCCTACCGTTCCGCCGGCACGGTCGAGTTCATCTACGATCCCGACCGCGAGGCGTTCTATTTCCTCGAGGTCAACACCCGCCTCCAGGTCGAGCACCCGGTCACCGAAGCCGTGGTCGGCATCGACCTCGTCGAGTGGATGATCCGGCAGGCCGCGGGCGAGGACATCATTCCTCAGGTGCCACCCGCGCCCTCTGGCGCCGCCATCGAAGTGCGCCTCTATGCCGAAATCCCGCACGCCGGCTTCCAGCCCAGCGCCGGCCTCCTCACCGAGGTCGCGTTCGGCGAGGCGCGCATCGATACCTGGATCGAGACCGGCACCGAGGTCACGAGCTTTTACGATCCGATGCTGGCCAAGATCATCGTCGCGGCCGGCGATCGCCCGGCCGCCATCGCGCGCCTCCGGGCGGCGCTGGCGGGCACCCGCGTCTGCGGCATCGAGACCAACCTGCAGTACCTCGGCGCCATCGCGGCGTCGGACCTTCTCGCCTCGGGCCGGCTCGCCACCACAGCGCTCCGCAGCTTCGCCTTCACCCCGGACGTGATCGAGGTGGTGGCGCCCGGCGCGCAGTCCTCGCTGCAGGAACTGCCCGGCCGTCTCGGTCTCTGGCATGTCGGCGTCCCCCCGTCGGGCCCGATGGACGAGCGCAGCTTCCGCCACGCCAACCGTCTCGCCGGCAACGCAGACGAGACCGCCGCGCTCGAGCTGACCGTCTCCGGCCCCACCCTGCGCTTCCACGCCCCCGCGACGGTCGCGCTTGCCGGGGCCCGCATGCCGATGTCGCTCGACGGGGTTGCCGTGCCGCACGATGCCGCCATCGCGGTCGGGGCAGGGCAGCTGCTTGCGATCGGCGCCATTGATGGCCCCGGCCAGCGCTCGTACCTTGCCATCGCCGGCGGCATCGCCGCGCCCGAATTGCTCGGGTCGCGAGCCACCTTCGCGCTCGGCAGGTTCGGCGGCCACGCCACCGGCACGCTGCGCGCCGGTGAAATCCTCCACCTCGCCCGCACACCCCAGGTCGCAAGGCCCGCCAGCGACCCGGCCCCGCTCACCCGCGAGTGGGAGGTCGGCGTGCTCTACGGCCCGCACGGCGCCCCCGATTTCTTCCTCCCCGAGGACATCGAGACACTGTTCTCCACCGCCTGGGAAGTGCACTTCAATTCGGCCCGCACCGGCGTGCGCCTCATCGGCCCCGCGCCGAAATGGGCCCGCACCGATGGCGGCGAGGCGGGCCTGCATCCGTCGAACCTCCACGACAACGCCTATGCCATCGGCGCCATCGACTTCACCGGCGACATGCCGATCATCCTCGGGCCCGACGGGCCGAGCCTGGGCGGTTTCGTCTGCCCGGCGGTGATGGCGCGCGACGAGCTGTGGAAGCTCGGCCAGTTCAAGCCCGGCGACACCATCCGCTTCGTCCCCGTCTCGCGCCCGCGTGACAGCATCGCCGGCCCCGCCATCCATCGGCCCGCCGACGCCGGCTCGCCCATCGTCGGGTACTCCGACACGGGGCCCGTCCCGGTCGTCTATCGGCGGCAGGGCGACGACAATCTCCTCGTCGAGTACGGCCCGATGGCGCTCGACCTGGCGCTGCGCCTGCGCGTTCACCTGCTGATGGAGGCCGTTCATCGGCAAGGCAAACTCGCGGCGGAATCTGGGCTGATCGATCTCACCCCCGGCATCCGGTCCCTCCAGATCCACTACGATTCGACCCGCCTGAGCCGCAGCTGGCTGCTCGGCCTGCTCCGCGAGATCGAGCAGTCCCTGCCGCGTCCGGAGGAGGTTTCGGTCCCCTCGCGCATCGTCCACCTGCCGCTGAGCTGGAACGATCCGCAGGCCCGGCTCGCCATGCAGAAATATCAGGAGCTGGTGCGGCCCAATGCGCCCTGGTGTCCGGACAACATCGAATTCATCCGCCGCATCAACGGCTTGCCCGACATCGATGCGGTCCGCAGCACCATCTTCGATGCGAGCTACCTCGTCCTCGGCCTCGGCGACGTGTACCTCGGCGCCCCCGTCGCGACGCCCATGGACCCGCGCCACCGGCTGGTCACGACCAAGTACAATCCGGCCCGCACCTGGACCCCCGAGAATGCCGTCGGCATCGGCGGCGCCTACATGTGCATCTACGGCATGGAGGGCCCTGGCGGTTACCAGCTGTTCGGCCGCACCATCCAGGTGTGGAACACCTGGCGCCGCACCCCGGCTTTCGCGAAATCGCCATGGCTGCTCGATTTCTTCGACCAGATCCGCTTCTTCCCGGTCAGCCATGACGAGCTGATGGAGGCGCGCGAAGGCTTCCCGCACGGAGCCTATCCCGTGCGCATCGAGGAGACCACGCTCTCCTATGCGGCCTACGCCGCCGACCTCGCCCGCAACGCCGGCGCCATCGCCGCCTTCAGCCATGCGCGCCAGGCCGCCTTCGAGGCCGAGCGCCGGCGCTGGAAGGAGGAGGGGCTCGACAGCTTCGTCGCCGACGATGGCGCTCCCGCCTCCGGGCCCGGCGACATTCCCAGCGGCCACTTCGGCGTCTCGACCTCGGTGCCGGGCAACATCTGGAAGATCCTGGTCGAGGATGGCGCGCATGTCGAAGCCGGCCAGCCCGTCGCCATCATCGAATCCATGAAGATGGAGATCACCGTCACCGCCCATGCCGCCGGCGCCGTGCGCGACGTCCGCGCCGGTCCGGGCCGCAATGTCAGGACCGGCGACGTCATCATCGTACTCGAGGAGATCTGAATGACCGACACCGAGGCCGGGGGCCTCCTCCCCATCGTCGTCGTCGGCGCCCATCTCAGCGGCCTGCCGCTCAACCCGCAGCTGACCGGATCGGGCGGCCGGCTGCTGCGCCGCTGCCGCACCGCCCCGGACTACCGGCTCTTCGCCTTGCCCGACACCACGCCGCCCAAGCCCGGCATGGTGCGCGAGCCGGGCTTTGCCGGGCCGGGTCTCGAGGTCGAGGTCTGGTCGCTGCCGCCCGACGCCTTCGCCCGCTTCGTCGCCGGCATCCCCGCCCCGCTCGGCATCGGCAAGGTCTCGCTCGACGACGGCAGCGCCGTCTCCGGCTTCCTCTGCGAAGCCCACGCGGTCGCCGGCGCCGAGGAGATCACCCGCTTCGGCGGCTGGCGCGCCTTCCTCGCGGAGCGCGCGCCGTGATCGCGCTGCTGAAGGCCCTGCGCGACGGCCTCTTTGCCCGCAAGGGCCAGCGCCCGCCCCGGCGGCCCGGCACCTGATCGGGCATCGCGCCGCCGCTTGCGGTGTTTAGTGCTGTGTGCATAACTAAACACAACAACTAAACACGCTTGAGCGTTGAGGGGAGGCGCCATGATCACCGAACAACAGTTGCGGGCGGCCATCACCGCCGTCTCGGCCAGCATCGCCGCCCATGCGGCGGAACTGACCGAACTCGACGCGGCCATCGGCGACGGCGACCACGGCGCCAACATGAAACGCGGCTTCGACGCCGTGATGGTGGACATCGACGCCATCGCCGCCAGGCCCTTGCCCGACGCGCTCAAGGCCATCGGCACCAAGCTCGTGATGACCGTGGGCGGCGCCTCCGGGCCGCTCTACGGCACCCTCTTCCTCACCCTCGGCAAGGAGCTCGCGACGGCTCCCGGCGATTTCCCCTCCGCGTTCCGCAAGGCGGTTGACGCTGTGGCCGCCCGCGGCAGGTCGGAGATCGGCCAGAAGACCATGCTCGACGTGCTCTATCCCGTTGCCGACGCCATCGCCGCCGGCAGGTCGACGGCCGAAATCCTCGACATCGCCAATGCCGAGGTCGCCGCCACCGGCCCGCGCCGGGCCATCCGTGGCCGCGCCTCGTTCCTTGGCGACCGCTCCATCGGCCACGTCGATCCCGGCGCGCGCTCGAGCGCGCTCATCGCCGAAGCCATCGCGGGAGTGCTATAATGGGCAGCGGCAACGTCGGCATCGTCATCGTTTCGCACTCGCCGCTGGTGGCGGAGGGTGCGGCCGACATGGTGCGCCAGATGGTCGGCGACGAGGTGCCGCTCGCCTGGTGCGGGGGCGACCCCTCGGGCGGCCTCGGCACGTCGGTTGAAGCGATCCTTGCCGCCATCGATCGCGCCTGGTCGGATCGCGGCGTCGCCATTCTCGTCGATCTGGGGGGCGCCGAGACCAATTCCGAGATGGCGATCGAGATGCTCGATGCCGATCGCGCCGGCAAGGTCGTCGTCTGCAACGCTCCCGTCGTCGAGGGCGCCGTCATGGCCGCCACCGAAGCCTCGGGCGGCGCCACGCTCGCCGAGGTCCGGGCCACCGCCGAAGAACTGTCACCGGCCTGAGGAGTCCCTACCCATGGCCGCGGCGCACGTTCTCATCACCCACGACGTCGGGCTCCACGCCCGCCCCTCGGTCAAGCTGACCAAGCTCGCCAAGGGGTTCGCCGCCCGCATCGAGCTCGCCCTCTCCGAGGAGGGGCCGTGGATCGATGCCAAGTCGATCGTCAAGGTCATGGCGACGAAGGCGCCGAAGGGCTCGACGCTTCACCTGCGCGCCGATGGCGACGACGCCGAGGCCGCCGTCGCAGCGCTGGTCGGCCTCGTCGAGCGCGATTTCGACGAGGGCTCCCATGCCGGCGCGTGAGGTGGCCGGCACGATCGCCTCGCCGGGCTACGCCTCCGGCCCGCTTCATCTGCTCGAAACCGGTGCCGCCCGCTACGCACCGAGCGGCGACGCCGCCGTCGAGGCCGAACGCCTCGCCAATGCCATCGGTGCCGCCGCCGCCACCGTCGCCGGGCTCATGGCCACGGCCGACCCCGACTCCGCCGCCATCCTCGAGTTCCAGGTCGCCATGCTCGAGGACGACAGCCTCGCCGAGCCGGCCTTTGCTGCAATCGCCGCGGGCGAGGCTGCCGCGACGGCCTGGACCGCCGCCATGGCCGCCCACATCGCCGGTTACGAAGCCGCCGACGACAGCTACTTCCGCGCCCGCAGCGCCGATCTCGCCGATATCCGCGACAGTGTGCTCCGCGCGCTTGCCGGCGTAGAGCACGGCGACCTGGCCGCGCCTGCCGGTGCCGTGCTCTGCGGCCGCGACATCACACCCACCCGCTTCCTCGCCACGGACTGGCAGCAGGGCGGCGCCATTCTCCTCGCCGAGGGCAGCCCCGCGAGCCATGTCGCGATGCTGGCGCGCTCACGCGGCGTGCCGATGCTGGTGGGGCTCGGCCATCTCGACGCGGCGGCCGGCGATCTCGTCCTCGTCGATGCCGAGCATGGCCGCGTCACCGTGCTGCCCGACACCGAGGCGCAGCACCAGTTCCTCACGGCCTCGACCGCCTACCGCCACGCCCTCGCCATCGCCCGCAGCCGGGCCCGCGATGCTGCGACCACCGCGCGCGGCGAGCGTGTCGATATGCTGGTCAACATCGCCGAGCCCGTCGATGTGGACGCGATCGACATCGCCACTTGCGACGGCGTCGGGCTCATGCGCACCGAGTTCCTCTTCACCCGCGGCCTGCCCGGCGAGGAGGCCCAGTACGAGGCCTACCGCAAGGTCCTCGCATGGGCTGCCGGCAAGCCCGTCACCATCCGCACCGTCGATGCCGGCGGCGACAAGCCGGTCCCCGGCTACACCGTCGAGGAAGCCAATCCGTTCCTCGGCCAGCGCGGCATCCGCCTGTCGCTCGCCCGGCCCGACGTGTTCCGCGTACAGGTCCGCGCCCTGCTGCGCGCCGCTGTGCTCGGCGAGCTCAAGGTGATGTTCCCGATGGTCACCCTGGTCGAGGAGTACCGCGCTGCCGCGGCGATCTTCAGCCAGGAGGCGCAGGCCCTCGCCGACGCCGGCATCCCGCATCGGATGCCCCTGCTCGGCATCATGGTCGAGGTACCCGCCGTCGCCATCGATCCGGCCCCCTTCGCGGGCGTCGCCTTCTTCTCCATCGGCTCCAACGACCTGACCCAGTATGTCATGGCGGCGGGCCGCGACAGCGGCGCGGTCAACCATCTCGCCGATGTCCGTCACCCCGCCGTGCTCTCGCTGATCCGCAACGTCGCGCGCTTCGGCC